>JAKAXS010000350.1 GCA_021816505.1 Pseudomonadota bacterium | reverse complement strand
GGGCCGCTCCCAGGAGCGGCCCTTTTTCGTGCCCGTCGGTCGCTGCCCGTCGGTCGCTGCCTGTCGCGCTGCCTGCCCCGGAGGCCTGGGTCGCGTGGTTGACATATTGACATACGCATCGTATGTCTAGACATATGGAACGCACAACCGTCCGCCTCCCGTCCGATCTATTGGCCCGCGCCCGCAAGAAAGCGGCCGCCGAAGGCCGCACGCTGACGTCTCTGATCGAGGAGGGGTTGCGGGCCACAATGGCAAAGGCGTCGCCACCCTCCAGCCCCCGAAAATTGCCTCGGATCAGCAAAGCCAAGGGCGGCCTCCAGCCGGGAGTCGGCATTCTGCGGTATTCCGAGATCCAGGAGCAGGATGACCTGGACTACGTCGAACGCATGAAAACGTTCCGATGATCCTCGCTGACGTCAACGTGCTTGTGTACGCCTTCCGCAAGGACGACCCGCTCCACCCGATCGGCCGGCGATGGCTGGACGCAGTCGTTCTGGGATCGCAGAGGTTCGGTGTTTCGAAGCTCGTCCTCAGCGCAGTCGTTCGTGTGACGACGAACACGCGCACGTATAGGGAGGCCAGCAGTCATGACGACGCCTTCGGCTTCTGCGCCGATTTGCTGGAGCAGCCGCATTGCGATGTCATAGAACCCGGCGAAGACCACTGGGCGATATTCGAGCGGCTCTGCAAGGATACAAATACCAAGGGTCCACGCGTCACCGACGCCTGGTTCGCAGCCCTCGCGATCGAGCACGGCTGCGAGTGGGTGACGTTCGATCGCGACTTCGCGCGCTTCCCCGGTCTGCGCTGGAGCGTGCCGAGCTAAGCCCGGCTAGCTCGTCTCGAACACGTTCGGCACGTAAAGCGCGCGCGGCACCGGGCCGCGAAGACAGTCGGCGTCGTACCGATCATCCGGTCACTGCCGCAGAAAAGTGTCGACCGCGGGCAGCGATACCTCAGGCGACTCCTCGTGCGGCAAGTGACCCAGTCCGGGCAACGTAACGAGCGTCGCGTTTGGGAGCGTCTTCACATAGTCGGCCGCATTGGCGATCGGGATCATCGCGTCTTTCTCGCCCCACAGCAGTAGCGTCGGCGCCGAAATCTGACTCAGCAGAGGTTCCGGCGGTTGCAGCACTGTCTGTCCCAATCGCGCCAGCATCGCGTCTCGCACGCCCGGCGCAAGCAACAGATCGTGGTAGCGCGTCACGGTCTCGCCGGTCAGTCTCGCTGGATCGGCGTAGGCGGGCTCGAGGTTCAAGCGGAGTGCCGCCTTAGGCAGAAGATACCGCATCAGTTTCAGCATTGCCGGCACGTCAGGCTGCTTGCCGTACTTGAAACCCGGGCTTTCGAACCCGTCCGGCGAAATCAGCACCAGTTTGTCGACGCGCGTCGGGTTCTGCGCCGCGAACATCCATGCCAGCCGGCCGCCCATCGAGTTTCCGACTATCGTCGCGCGGGGAATATCGAGCCTGTCCATCAGCGCGGCCAACACCTGGATGCCGCGCGCGTCACTGTAGTCGCCGCTGGGGTCGGGTCCGGTCAGCCCCGCGCCTGGAAGATCGTAGCGGACAATGCGATGCGCTTCCGAAAGGCGTTGCGCCCACGGCTCCCATGTATGCAGACTGGAGCCAAGGCCATGCAGCAAAATGACCGCAGGCGCGTCTTTCGGCCCGTCGTATCGAACGTGCAGCCGTATCCCCGAGACATCGAAATAATCGTCGGGTGATCGCAGGTACTTGGACTCTAGCTCCGATCGCGACTTGTCCGGCGCCCAAGCCCACACACTTGCCGCCAGCGTCGCGACGACCGCCAAGCACGATGACCAAAAGGATTGATTTCAAGGGCGTTCTCGCATGGGCGCGTAGCGGACCACGGCGAGCCTATCCTACATTGCGCCTGCCGCCAGGGACATTCCGTCCTCCAGGTTCATCCGCTTTCGCGCACCTACCCACCTTCGCGATCGCGGCTTGCGGATGCCCGTACCGTGCACGCAAGAACGACCTGGCGATGAACGCGCGCGCGAGCACGCCGCGGCTTCGATCGCGGCAACGGCTCTGCATCGTCGTAGGAACAGGGGTGCAACACGCCGAGCTAAGCCCGGCAACGCTAGCTCGTCTCGAACACGTTCGGCACGTAAAGCTCGCGCGGCACCGGGCCGCGGATGTAGTCGGCGTTGTGCACGCGCTCCGGCAGCGCGATGCCGTTGCGCGACACCTCGCGGTAGGGCACTTGCGACAAGAAGTGCGTGATGCAGTTGATCCGCGCCACTTTCTTGTCGTCGGCCTCCACGACCCACCACGGCGCCTCTGATATGTGCGTGCGCTCCAGCATCGCCTCCTTGGCCTTGGTGTAAGCCTCCCAGCGGCGACGCGACTCCAGGTCCATCGGCGACAGCTTCCACTGCTTCAGCGGGTCCTTGATGCGCATGTCGAAGCGGAAATTCTGTTCCTCGTCGGTGATCGAGAACCAGTATTTCACCAGCTTCACGCCGGACCGCACCAGCATGCGCTCGAACTCCGGCGCGGAGCGGAAGAACTCCTCCACCTCATCATCGGTGCAAAATCCCATCACGCGCTCCACGCCCGCACGATTGTACCAGGAGCGGTCGAACAGCACGATCTCGCCCGCCGCCGGCAGGTGCGCGGCATAGCGTTGGAAGTACCATTGGGTCTTCTCGCGCTCGCTGGGCGCCGGCAAAGCGGCCACGCGGCAAACGCGCGGGTTGAGCCGCTGCGTGATGCGCTTGATCACGCCGCCCTTGCCCGCCGCGTCGCGTCCCTCGAAGATCACGACGACCTTCAGCTTCTCCTGCACCACCCAGTCCTGCAGCTTGACCAATTCGCGCTGCAGCCGGAACAGCTCCTTGAAGTACTTCTTGCGCTGCAGCCGCTCGGCCTCCGTCGGCTCCGGCCCCTCGGCCAGCAGCCCGGTCGAGCGCTCATCCTCGAGCTCCAGCTCCAGTTCCTCGTCGAAGCTGTCGAGCATCTCCGCGCGAATTTTCGCCGCGTTGGTGGTTGTCGAGCCGGTCATAGCGCCCTCGCCGATTGCCTGAGACCCCGATGTTTCCAAAGGCTGTGTGACAGCGGCATGACGGTGCCGCTCACAATGGCGGTTGTCCGCCGGGCGATCGAAGGCGTCCCGACGGCGGCGCGCGGTTTGCTACCCGTGCCGTCCCCCGAGGAACACCTTGGCGATGAACGCGCGCTCGGGCACGTCGCGGGCTTCGACCGCGGCGAACAGCTCCGCATCGTCGTAGGACACCGTCCGATGATGCAACTCGTACGCCTCGTCGCCGCAGGTCATCAGCGTGTAGCGTGCCACCGCCTGCGGCGCGCATCCCACCGCCCCCGGATTCACGTAGCGCGCGCGGCCCCGCACGTCCGAGAACACATGCGTGTGTCCGTAGAACACGAGGTTCTGCCCGTCCGGATCATGCACCGCGAACGCGGCATCGAGCTGCGCCGCCGTCGGATCGCGCAGTACGTCCTGCAGCCGCTTGCCGCTGGTATCGAGGGCGTAGTGAACGAACGCGACGCGCGCTCCGCCAAGCTTCATCGTGAGCCGATTGGGCCATGCGGCAATCACCTCGCGCAACTCTGGATCGAGCTGCGCATGCGTCCAGCGCTGATGCGCCACCTCGCCGTCGCTCATCCATTTCGGCTGCGGCTGTGGCAGCCCGTGCGCGAACCAGGCGTCATGATTGCCCATGACGAACCGCGCGTTGGGCAGCGCCAGCAGCAGCCCCAGGCATTCGGCCGGCTGTGGGCCGATGGCGATCGCATCGCCCAGATGCACGATCGTATCGACGCCCTCGCGCGCAATGGCATCCAGCACCGCCCGCAGCGCCGGCAGGTTCGCGTGGACATCGCTGATCACGGCGAGTTTCATGGCTGCGCGGCGTCCCGCTAGGCTAGTCCTGCCTCAAACTTTGGCCTGTGAGCCGACGCTGCTTGTACCACGCGGCAAGCTCTTGCCATGGCTCGATAGAT
>JAKAXS010000349.1 GCA_021816505.1 Pseudomonadota bacterium | reverse complement strand
GACTGGTTCTATCGCGCCGTCCTCGACGACGCGCTCGTCCTCACCATCGATCGCGAATACTTCGCGCTGACCGGCGGCCTCGAGCGCTGGCTTTATCGCATCGTGCGCAAGCACGCGGGCAGGCAGCGTGCAGGTTGGCGGTTCGATTTCCGGCACCTCTACGCCAAATCGGCGAGCCTCTCGCCGTTCAAGCGCTTCGCCTTCGAGCTGCGCGATATTGCACGCCGGCAGCCGCTGCCTGGCTATCGCGTCGCCGTCGAACGCGACCGCGCCGGTCGCGAGCTGCTGGCCTTCGCCCGGGCGGCGTTATCCACAGAGGCCTCTGGACAACGTGTTGATGGCCTCGTGCCTTCGGGAACCCCGGAGCGCGTGCCATCGGGAACCGGCCCCGCGTGCCATCAGGAACCCGAACAGGCATTTTCCGTTGGATATTCCGTCACTTCCGAGCCGCCTAACTTAGAGTCTAACCAAGAAGAATCTAACCCTTCTGATGTTGGGCGCGACGACGATCGGTGGAAAATTGCTGGCGGGAGTAGCCGATGATCGTCGCGCTGCTCAATCAGAAGGGCGGCGTCGGCAAGACGACGCTCGCGCTGCATCTCGCCGGCCAATGGGCCCGGGAAGGAAAGCGGATCACGCTCATCGACGCCGATCCGCAAGGCTCTGCCCTCGATTGGTCCGAGCTGCGCGCGCGCCGCCGTTTCGACCGCCTGTTCGGCGTCATCGGCCTGGCGCGCGACACGCTGCATCGCGAGGCGCCTGAACTCGCCCGGCATTCCGATCACATCGTCATCGACGGCCCGCCGCGCGTCGCCGCCTTGCTGCGCTCGGCGCTCCTCGCCGCCGACCTCGCGCTGATCCCGGCGCAGCCCTCGCCGTTCGACGGCTGGGCGTCCGCGGAGATGCTGGCGCTGGTCGCCGAGGCGCGGGTCTTCCGCCCAGCGCTCCGCGCGCGGTTTGTCCTCAACCGCTATCCAGCGCGCACCATCATCGCCCGCGAAACCGCCCAGAGCCTCGCCGAGCACGATCCGCCGGCGCTCACGGCACGGATCGGCCAGCGCATCATCTTCGCGGAGGCCGCGCAGACCGGTCAGCTCGTGTTCGAGCGCGAAGATGGTGGCCTGGCTGCACGCGAGATCGCGGCGCTGGCGTCAGAAATCGAAAGGCTGGCGCCATGACCGCGCGCGGCCGCAACAGCGGTTTCGCGGCGCGGCCGCGTGACGCCGAGAGCTGGGTCAGGACTCCCGATCCATTCTCGTCGGCCAGCGCCGCCGCAGACCTCTACACCGCCCGGCTCACCGTCGACATCACGCCGGCGCTCCGCGGGCGCATCAAGATCGCCGCCTTCCAGCGCGGCATCACCGTCGCCGACATGCTGCGCGATCTGCTCACGCGCGAATTTCCCGACACCGATGGAGACCGCCCGTGAGAGCCGATCCCAACACTGGGCGCACGCCGCGCCCTGACGCCGGACCACAGCACACGGAGGTCGAGCTGACCTGGCTCGAAGGGCGCATCGAGCACTGGATCCGTTTCGGCCATGACTGCGGCGAGACGATCCTCGACCGCCGCCGCCGCGTTCTTCGTTTCGCGCCGGGCAACGTCTTCGCATTCGTCCGATGGGCGTCCAACGATTTCGGCACGATCGTCTCGCGCATCGACATCGTGTGCGCGATCGACCGCGGCGAATCCTATCAGACGCTGCCTTTCGTCCGTCCGGGCGGCGAGATTCTGCTGCGGATCAGCGGCTGGCCCAAGGTCGAGCGCGTGCTGCAGGCGATTGATGCTGTCGAGGCGCTTGGCATCGATGCCGCTGACACCGCCCCTGAGCATTGGCGGCATGTGCACAACCGTCTGACGGCCGGCGTCGAACCGCGCCCTTACACGGGCACACAGCACCGCGCGTGGCTGCTGCGCCGGGGGCTCGCGCCGTGACACGCCCGCTCTGCGCAATCGCGACACTCCTCGCGCTGCTTGCCACCACGGGACCCGCGTTCGTGCGGCCACGGCCGAGGCTCCTATGGAACGCAAGCGCCAGCGTGCCGATCGGCCTCTACACCGTCCATCCGGCCGGCAGGCTTCGGATCGGTGAGCTTGTCGTCGTTTTGCCGCCGCACGCGCTCGCGCAGTTCCTCGCAGGCCGCCGCTACCTGCCCGAAGGCGTGCCGATGCTGAAGCATGTGCTCGCACTTCGCGGACAAACCGTGTGCCGAACGGGGCGCGTGATCTCGGTCGATGGCATCGCGATGGGAACGGCACTCGAGCGTGACACGCGTGGCCGCCCGCTGCCCGTCTGGCAGGGATGCCAGCGCATTCCCGTCGGCGACGTCTTTCTTATGAACCGGAAGTCCCTGTACTCCTTTGACGGCCGCTATTTCGGGCTTCTCCCCACTACCACGATCATCGGCCGCGCCGATCCGATCTGGACGCGCAGGGAGCGCTGACGATGCGACCGCTCGCGCTCTCGCCGGCACCTTCTTCGCACCCGCACTGCCGCCCCTCTTCCTCCTTCCCGGCAGCCTGCCGTCGATCAGGGTCCGACGCTCGCCACCTGCGCGGCGTCATCCTCGCCTCTGCCGTCGCAATCGCGCTGACAACGACAAGCGCATCCGTGCATGCGCGGCCGGCGACTGTGCCGCACCTGTCTGATCCATCGACCGTCGCACCCTTTGCCACATTCATCGCCGAAGCCTCGCGCCGCTTCGGCATTCCGGCGGCATGGATTTGGGCTGTCATGCACGCCGAGAGCGACGCGGAGACGCATGCGATCTCGCCGAAGGGTGCGATGGGGCTCATGCAGATCATGCCGAGCACCTGGGTCGATCTGCGCAAACGCTATCATCTCGGCGCCAATCCTTATGACGCGCACGACAACATCATCGCTGGTGCAGCCTATCTGCGAGAGCTGCTCGACCGCTATGGCGCTCCCGGCTTCCTCGCTGCCTACAATGTAGGGCCGGCGCGCTGGGAAGACCATTTGGCGACCGGCCGACCGCTGCCGGCGGAGACGCATGCTTATCTCGCGAGGCTCGCGCCCATCGTCGGAAATGGTGCGGCCGACAGCGGGACGCTGCTCGCCTCGATCGCCCGGTCGTGGACCGCAGCATCGCTCTTTCCGGTGCAGCGGTCCGGCGCACCGGCCGAGCGGATAACGGCCTTACGACCGCCGGTTTACGGCAAGTCGAATGTTCGTCCCGTGCAGGATTGGACGGCACTTGCACCGACATCGCACGGGCTGTTCGTCTCTCTGTCGTCGACAGGACGCTCGCAATGAGATGCCAGCGCGTGAAGCGTCGCCTGGCGGGCGCGGGAATGGAGTTGGCAAGGGGCGCCGGGGAGCGGAGGCGACCAACCCACGGACGGCAAGGGAAAAGGCCGGCCCGCAGCCCGGCTCAAGTGGTTGGTTGGATTGGAGAATTTGCTGACCCCGCCGACACCCCCTGCTGGCGCTTTCACCAGATAGTTCAAGGATTTCAAGCATCCGAGCGCCGTCGCCTCGGATCGCCCAGGGGCGCGGGGCCATGACGCGGCGCGACGACGATCTGCGCGTCCGGCCCGGGCGCATCCACCACGGCAATCGTGGCGCCAAGCGCCCGCAGACTTTTGTCGGCGAGGTGATGCGGGCCGCGAAGAAAGCCGGGCACGTCGGCAACAGCTTCCGATCGAGCCAGGGCCGGAGCCGTTCCCGGTTCGGTCGCGGCCGCCGGGCGGCGGTCTCGATCCGGCTCCGGTCGAACGCCCGGCGCGTGGTGATGAAAGCGCGGGTTGTGCGTCATCAGGGCGCGCGCTTTCGTTCGGCGCCGCTGCCGAAGCACATCGCCTACCTCAAGCGCGAGGGCGTGACACGCGACGGCGAGGATGCCCGCATGTTCGATGAAGCGTCCGACACATCCGACGAGCGCGCCTTCGCAGAACGGTGCGAGGCCGATCGGCACCACTTCCGCTTCATCATCTCGCCGGAGGATGCGGCCGAGCTCGGCGACCTCAAGATGTTCACC
>JAKAXS010000010.1 GCA_021816505.1 Pseudomonadota bacterium | reverse complement strand
TCTCCGTCGTGAGAAGGACGCCAACGGCTACGAGATCTTCGTCACTCGCGGCGAAGATGGTCAGGAGCAGAAGGGGTACCTGAACAAGCCGGGCCTCGATGGCCAGGACATCTGGCGCGGCGTATATCAAACAGCGCCGTATCTGGTCGGTGGCTTCGGCGCTGGCGCAGCTCTCCGTGGCACCGGAGCGATAACGCGGGCAGCGGGGCAATCCGCGGCTGCAGGCGCGACGAGCATCAGTGGAGATCTCGTTTCAGGCCAAATGGGAAGCGAGCAAGGCGTCGATTTCCCGAAGGCGGCGATCACGGCAGGTACAGCCGGTCTTGCTGAAGGTGTGGCGCCGGGCGTGCAGGCGATCTGGCGCCGACTCGTCTCGGAACCGAAACTTTTCAATCGGCAGACGGGACAGCTAACCGCAGAGGGCGCCGAGGCAGCGAAGCAGGCGGGCTACGATCCAACGCAAATGGCCGCGGAGATCCAAAGAGAATTTGCCAAAACCTACGCGAAGACCGGTGGCGACACCGACAGCACGATCGCAGCTGTTTCTGACCGGGAATGGGGCTTGCCTTCCACACTCGGGCAGCGTTCGAAAGATCCGCAGCAGCTGCTCGACGAAAAGGCGATGAGGTACGGGCTGCAGGGTCAGGCGGCCAAGGAAACGATCACGGCCTTCGACCAGCGACAAGCCGATGCACTGCGCGCCGCGACGCTCGACAGCAGTAACAGCGTGACGAGCATGGCGCAGCGTATCGCGCCAGAGCGCAGCTCCGGCGAATTGTCCGCAAGCTCGCTTGGCCCTGAGATCCGGCGCGGTATGCAGTCGGCGCAAGGATCGGCGAAAGCTGCCGCTGATGAAGCTTGGGACAAAGTCACTGACCTCACGCCGAAGCCGCAGGCGTTCGAGAGCTTGCCGGATATGCTGGCAGGCCGACTTGGCGACCTTCCCGTCGATGAGGTCAACACACGCGCGGCCGCGAGCATGGCCAAAGCTCTTGACGGCTATGTCACGGGCAAGGCCATGGGGAAGCCCGTCGCCGGCGTTCTGAAGCAAACCCCCGTGGTGACCATCGACCAGATGCGCAGGCGCCTACTCGCGATGAGTCAGTCGGCTGACAACGGCACCGACCGGAAGGCGGCTCAGGCTATCTATGACGGATTCAACGATTGGATCGATGACGCAGCGCAGAAGTCGCTGCTAAATGGCGACGTCGAAGCGGCAGCCGCACTGCGGACGGCGCGAGACGTCACCAAGACGATGAAACAGACTTTCGCGCCATCCGATCTCCGCGGCCGCGCGACGCCAGGCGCACGCATTCTTGACGATGTGCTCCAACGTTCCGACTCAGCAGAAGGCATTGTCAGCGGTCTCTTCGGTGGCGGTCCCGCCGCCAACATTCCGGATGGGACAATTGAAGCTTTGAAGCTGATGCGAACGGGGCTGACGCGGTACGCCAAATCGCACGTAGCGAAGCAGACCTGGAACGACGTACGAGTCGCCTATTGGGTCCGCCTCGTTCGCGATAAGACCGGGGCGGTAGCTACGCCGGGAGTTCTGCTGCGCAATCTCAAGCTGGCGCAGAACAACCAAATCTCGGTTATTCGAGAGTTGTACACACCGGCGGAACAGGGTGCCATCATGCGCCTTCGTATGGCGTTGGAGCAGATCAGCTACAAGGATCCGAATCCCTCCGGCTCGGGAACGGCGATCGCCACCTACGCGAAGCAATTCATGGGGAACCTGCTCGCGGCGATTCCTGGTGGGCAGCTCGCCTGGCAGTACAGCGGCGTGCCTCGGATGATGGGATACGTCGCGGCCCATCGCGCGGTCAGTCAGAGCCCTCAGGTTCAAAACGCCCTTCTCGGGCCTTGGGGCGCTGCTGGAGCGGCCGGCGGGCAAGTCGGCGCTCCCAATGAGCCCTCGTCTCGCAACGCCCTGATGCCGCGCTAGGTCACTCCAGGCCGTACTTCAGTTTCAAGCGTTCGAGTTGTTGATCCCGTGAAGCCTTCGGATCTATGCCGTCCATGCGCTTCACAAGACCGGGCGCGATCGGCTGCGGGTAAACAAACTGGCCGATACTGAACACGAGGGCGACGATCACGATTGCTCCAATCGCGGCCGCGCCGTTGTGTTCGTCACCGCTCCAAGCTTCGCGGACGCCGAGGTATCCCCACAGCGCGATGAGCGGGCTCCAGGCTAGTTGCCACAGAAACCAGAACCGGATCGCTGCGACGTCCTGAGTGATGATCGCGTGGGCCATCAACGCAGCAAGGACTGCGAAGCCGATCGCCCAAATCACAGCGACGACTAGGAGCGCCCGACGGGGGCTGCCGCCTCTCTGAACCAGCAGTCCCACCCGGCCTCGCTGATCAACGCCAAAGAGCTACGGTTACGAGCAAACCCTTGAAGAGTCGAGGCTTCACATGTGGACGTGTACAGGCTCAGGAAAGGTACACGTGTACATCATGGCCACCAGTACACGTATACCAGTTGTTAACCCGTACACGTGTACAACAGCGGGACACGTACACGTCCACCACCGGAACGCCTGTGGACGTGTACTGCAGGGAGCCAATGGCAATGCGGGTTATCTCGATCTGCGCAGCAAAGGGAGGGTCGTCGAAATCGACGCTGACCGCGGCGGTCGCCGTGCGCCTTTCGGAGAAGACGAAGGGCAGTCGCGTCGCGATGCTCGATCTCAATTCAGATCAGGCGAGCCTGACGAAGTGGTGGCAGCTGCGCGGCAGCCCTGATCAGCCGTTCCTTCACGAGGACATCGCTGACCTCGAACTCGACCTGCAGGCGCTGAAGCGCACCGGCTTCACGCACTGCGTCGTAGACTCGCCGCCCTACGACATGGAGCTGATCGAGACCACGATCATGCTCTCGGACGTCATCCTCATCCCGGTACGGCCATCCCTGTTCGACGAGAATGCGATCCGCGTCGTCGTCGGGATGTGCCTCAAGCGTCGCAAGCCATTCGGCTTCGTCCTGACCGACGTAGACAACCGCCCGCAGTTTAAATCGCACACCGAAAAGATAGCCGGCCGACTGAGAGAACTCGGCCCCGTCTGCGAGACGCGTTTTCCACACAGCGCCCATTACCTGACCTCGCTTGAGACCGGGAAAACCGGTCACGAAGTAGAGAAGGGGTCCGACCTAAAGAACACGATGGACGCGCTTTGCGCAGAAATCGACAGCTTGGCTGCGACTCGGCCAGCCTACGTAGCGAGGAGCCGCGTGAATGTCTGACATGAGCGATCTCAAAGCGCAGCTCGCACGCGCCCGCGAGCATCTGATCAGCGAACCGTCGGCTCGTGCCACTAGGGAGCGTTCGCAGCGCAAGCAGGTGGTGAAGAAGGCGCGCCTGCGCCGCACCGGCCGCGAAGTCTTGTGGACGTTTAGATGCAACCCGGATCTCGTCGAGCGCTGCAAGCTGAACGCGAAGCGCAACGACATGTCGATCGCCGAGTGGATGGAGCAGGTTCTCGAAGCGGCTCTGGCAGCTGAGGAAGAAGAGGTCGGCCGCGATGCGTAGCCTATTCGGACTCCTGGCGCTGCTGCTTGGCGTGGTGTCAATCGCGATCACCGCGCGGTACGGCTACAAGCTCGCCGATACAGAAGTAGATGGCTACATCGGCGCCGTGATGTTCGGGGCGATCGCGCTTTGCGCCTTTGTCTTTGACGCGGCCGCCGTGCGGCTGTGGTTCACCGGCTTCCGCAAGGTCGCGCTGTTCATCGGCCTGATCGCAGCGGCCGCACTGATCGTGACGTTCGGTAACTCACTCGGCGGAATCGTGAGCCGAGCGGACAAGACACTTGCCGATCGCCAGAAGGTTTCCGATTCCTCGAAGGCCGACCGGCTCGAACTGGCTCGTCTGTTGAAAGAGCGCTCTGAGCTGCCGGCGTTCGTCGCCACCGACGCAGATGCGGTACGTGCGGCACAGCGCGCTGCCGACACTGCAACCAAGACAAAGGACGATGAGTGCCGGAAGCGCGGGCCGAAGTGCCGCGATCGCGAAGTCGAAGAGCTTCGTGCGTCGTCCGCCCTAGCAACGGCTGCCGCAAACAAGTCGGCCACCGATCGAGCGGCGAAGTTGGAAGACGCCGCAGAGAAGGTGCGCGCCCGCCTAGAGGCCGCGGCGCCGGTGCAGAGTGTCAATCCCCTCGGCGCCACACTTGAGCAGCTGATGGGAATTGCGGCAGCCTCCCTGACGGCTTGGCAGAGCGCGATCATCGCCGGCGTCTTCGAGCTTTGCCTCGTAGGCGTGATGGTAATTTTCGAGGTCCTAGGCCACGCCCATCGCAAATCGCCGCCAGCGGTCAAGCCTGAGACGGCGATCCCGCTTTATGAAGAGCCCCGCGCGCCGATGAAGGTCGACCAGCAGCCGGCGCTCGCGATCTCCGAGCCGAAGATTGCCTTGCCGCCGAAACCGAAGCCTCAACTCGTCTCCAACCTGCCGCCGGCGGTCGCCGTCGCCGACTTCGCAATCGCAACGTTGGAAGCAAAGCCGGGCGCTCGAGTTGACGTGGACGATTTCTACATCGCTTACGCGGAGAGCTGCGCTCGGGATGGGAAACGGACGCTGACGCCTGATCAGTTCATGCCCCCGCTGAAGAAGCTGTGCAGGCAGACCGGCATCGGGATTCAGAAATCAGGCGAGCGCGTGTATCTTCAAGACGTCGCGTTTGCCCATGGCGTGACAGATGGCAACCGAGCGAGCGCGCATGACCGCTGATCTGGCGTTACGTTCTGAAAGCGTTGAACTCATGCTCGCCACCACCGGTGAGCGTCTCTACAACGCTTTCCTCGAAGGTTTGTCGGAGCACACCAGGCGTGCGTACGCGCAGGACCTCGCCACGTTCGCCGCCTCTGTCGACATCGCCTCGCCACCCGCCGCGCTCGACCATCTCTTTCGTCTGCCGGCCGGCGAAGCCAACGGTGTGCTGTTGTCCTACCGGGCGCGCATGAAGGACGACGGCCTGACGCCGGCGACGATTAACCGGCGGCTGTCATCGGTGCGCTCAGCGATCAAACTGGGTCGTACGCTCGGCCTCACGAACTGGGTCCCGGCGATCGGCGGCGTGAAATCAGAGACCTTCCGCGACACACGCGGTCCCGGCGTCGACGGCACGAAGGCCATGCTGGGCCAGGCTCTGTCTCAGCGCGCGGCGAAGGCGGCGCGAGACGCCGCTATGATCCGGCTGTTCTTCGACCTCGGCTTGCGCTGCAGCGAGGTTGTGAGCCTGGATCTGGAGCACGTCGACGGCGTCGGCCGGCTCTGGATCAAAGGGAAGGGCAGGGCGCAGCGCGAAGGACGTACGCTCCCCGAGGCGACGATCGCGGCGCTGGACACGTGGCGGGCCATTCGCGCGACGGTGGCGGCCTCGGATGAGCTTGCCCTGTTCGTCAATCTGAGCCGCGACACCGCCGCCGGCGGTAAGCGCATCACGCGCAACGGCGTCTACAAGGTCATTGCTGGGCTCGGCCAAGCGGTCGGCATCAAGACCAGGCCGCATGGCCTTCGTCACGCCAGCATCACCGCTGCGCTCGACGCCGGCAGCGACCCGCGCCAGGTGCAGCAGCATGCTCGTCACCGGTCGATCGAGACGACGATGCGCTACGACGACAACCGGAAGGACCTCGCCGGCGGCGTCGCGAAGCAGCTCGCCAACGTGCTGTCTCCGTAAGTCCGCCAGGAGAGTAGTTGCCCCGCTACCACCTCAAGGTAGTGCGGCGACCTGTGACCCCTACCATGTCAAGGTAGTGCTCTAGACCCCCAGATTAGGAATCTGGTGCTCCCGGGCTGCCGGTAGAGCACCGCATTCGTAATGCGGGGGTCGCGTGTTCACGCCGGGGTCCCAGGCCCACTGCTGCCAAAACTTAGCCGCCATCCCGACATCGAAAGGTGCGACGACCGCCCGTCCCTAGGAGGGCTGTCATGAAATATTTGCTGCGGATGGTCCGACCTCGCTTTGAGGTCAAATTGATCGAAATCGAAGCGGAGAGCGAAGCCGTAGCCAGGCTCACCGCCACGACACAAGCGCTCGTTTCGAAACAGGGCTGGAAGCTGATCGAGCGGTCGACCGACGACTACTTCCCCCATATCGAGCGCTGTCTGTCCGAGACCGATTTGGGCGCAAACGAAATGACCGAGGAGGAAGCCCGCGAAGAGTTGGCATCAATTTCGGCGCCGGACATGGACAAATATTTTCTGCTCTACGCCGACGCCTTTGCAGGCGAGGGCGAGCTCGTTCCTCAACCTTGGATGCTGCGAAAAAGCTCGCTCATGATCACCGATCTCTGCTCCGATTGGATCGAGGATCTGCAGGCGTTGGCAGAAAGCGAGCATGAAGAGTTCGAGGAGCATGTCAGAGATGTGTCGCCCGCCGAGACGGCCAACATACTGCTGTTCAAGTTGAAGCGAGACGGCCCCAACGATGAGGATCCTCCCGCCGGAGCGGCTGAGTAGAGAGGGTGAGAGTGCCGCGCAATCGGGAGACGCCCAGCACTCTCGGGAGCGAACGTGCACAAGGACGCGTTTCGACGACGCACCCAAGAGGCTCGCCCCCATTCTGTTCGAACGAAAATGCCACCCGGGGAGCGCCGGGTGGCCTAGTGCCGGTGCAGGCAAGCCTCAGGGATGCGACTGCCTAAGCGTTCAATTCAGGCGACGCAAAAAGGTTTCCCGTACGTGCGGTTGACGATCGGGCCGGGCAACGGATCCGCCACCTCCTTCACCTGGTGGCCCCAATGCCAAGTATCTGAACCGTAGACCTCCGAGGCGGCGGTCGCATTCTCTCCTGCCATCAATCGCAAGCCCTCAACAATCCGGCCAAGCATGAGGCGCACCAAGCGCTCCCCGTCGTTGCCGGAATCCAAGGCCCAGCAATGAAAGTAGTCCGCCACGACCAGGACCTGCGCTAGGACATCCGCCACGGTTTCTGGGACGTGCGTCGCCATCTCCAATTCGAACGCTGATCGCAAGTTGTGGGCGTCCTTCGAGACCCGCTCGGCATTCGTGATCAGGGCGAACAGACCAGTGCCGCCCTCTACCATCTTGTCCTCGCCGTACGATTTCAATAGCGCGACCCGGTCCTCGGCGAGCTGGATAACCCGCGTCACTTCGCGGATCGCGACGGCAATCTCCTGAATCTTAGACATGGGCTGCCCTCTCGATACCGCTGACCTTGAGGACCGCCGCCAGCAAGGCGCGAAGCATTCGGCTTTCGCGATCCGAGCCGCTCAGCACGTCGTCGTAGTAGCTGTCGCCCGCCCCCGGCGGCGATTCAAAATTGCCATGGGTGCGAACGAGCTCAGCCCGAATAACGACGTCGTCCCAGGTCCGGACCGGCTTTGCGAGCAACTCGTCGGCGTATTTGACGAACGCGTCACTGGCGGCATCGGTAGCTCGCATGGCCGCTGCATGCTCGGGGGTATCGTCTTCGATCGCACTCTCGGCGCACAGCAGCCGGACGTGCTCTTTGTGGAAGCTGCGGATCTTGCGGCAGGTCTCGATAAGGCTCGTCGTCGAGGGGACGGCTAAGGCGGCAGCGGGCGAGGTGGCGAGAACCGCTGCTCCAGCCAGCAGCGCGCGGCGGGACGGTCCTTTCATCGGGCACCAACCTTCCGCATCAGCGCGGAGTCACAAGACGTGATCGCGATTTCGAGGTCGAGCCGGTTTTTGTCGAGGACCGAGTGAAGCCATCGGATCGCTTTCGTCATCTCGGGCTGGCCCATCATCTTCGGCGATCGGGTCGCCTCTCCTAGCGCGACCAGCACGCTGAGCGCTCCGACCATGGTCGGGACGTACTCATGTTTGCAGCGTTCGATCCAGGTGTGCAGCACGTTCACGGCGACGCCCTCGAGGACGACCTGGGAGCCGTCGCCAACGTCCTCCGGATCGTAGGCCTTAGCCATTATCCAGCCTGGCCGTGTTGTGGGTTTTCGCTTCGGACGGTCCTCGGCGATCGACGCTTTCAATTGAGACTTGAGGGCCCGGGACCTCGCCGCCTTGGCGGCCTTCTTCGCTTGAGTGACTGACATGACGCTACCTTTCAATGCAACAAAACGACGACAAAATACGTCATTTGACGACATTTGCATTGTTGTGGGACTAACGTCAAGTGACTACAAATGGCGCATGAAGAAAACGCACTCTGTAGCGATCCGGATGGACCCGGAAGTCAAGACTCGGCTGGAAGAATTGGCGAAAGCGGACAACCGATCGCTGTCGTCCTACGTCGGGCTTTTGCTCATACGTCATGTGGAAGAGCAGGGCCGCAAGTCGAAGCGGAGCTCAGCTGGATAGAGTGCTGCCCTCCGAAGGCAGAGGTCTCAGGTTCGAAAATGCCAGATGAGCTGAAGCTGCCGTTCGAGAAGCTCTACAGCCTGAAGGAAGCCGCCGAGAAGTTTCTGCCGGCAAGCTTCACCGCAAAGGCCCTCCGCACTGAGATCGGCAAAGGACGATTGTCCTACTGTCGCATCGCGGGAAAGATCTGCGTTACCGAGCGGGACATCGCTGACATGATCGAACGGTGCAAAGACCCGCGGCCTACGATCAAACGTTAGTTCCTGTGAGTGTGAGTCTTCCTTGCCACTGTAACTCCTGCGGATCGCGTTATCTCTACAACCTGTTTTGTGCGTGGCGTTCAATCCGATGAGGACCATGAGCCATGAGCACGAAGAAGCCGCGCGCGAAGGCCAAGCCAGAGCCCAAACTGGTAGAGGAAGAGCCCTACACGCCAACCCCTCGCGAAGCTGATGCGGTGAAAAAGTTCGCCGAGCGACGTAAGTCTGCGCGCAAAGTCAAAGTGATCGTCAAGCCCGATGGGCCTGGTTCGGTGAACATCTCGATCAAGCACGCTGACAGTGTGGTCGGAACTGCCATGCTCCTGGACGCATGGGGTACCGCAGATACCGATTTCGCCGACGCGCTGACGGTCCAACTCGGAAACACGGTGGCCGACAACGGCGAGATCAATGGCAGGAAGCTCAACGGCATGCTGTCGATGGTTGCGGGCATCAAGCCGGAAGATGAAATCGAGGCGATGTTGGCTGCTCAAATGGCTGCCGTTCATAACGCCACCATGAATGCTGCCCTGTACCTCAACAATGCCAGCATGCTGAACCAGCTGGACACCCACACCAACGCTCTATCGAAGCTGTCGCGCACATTCGCCGCACAGGTCGAAGCTCTGAAGAAGTACCGCTCCAGCGGGGAACAAAGCATCCGCGTCCAGCACGTCAACGTGACTGCTGAACAGGCGATTGTCGGCAACGTGCAGACGGGGGGAGGGGGGGCACCCCAAGAAAACGGAGGACAACCTCATGAACCTAGAGATGCAGAACCTAAAACTCTCACTTATGCGCCAGGCACCCCGGTGTTCGGCAACGTCGAAGCGCTCCGGCCGGCCCTGCAGAGCACCGGCGGTCAAAGGCTGGACTGTGTGCCGTTGCCACGGGGCGAAGGGCGGCGCGCCTAAGGGGCAGGACAACGGCTTATGGCGCCATGGGTTTTGGACCGCCGAAGCGGTCACTGCCCGCCGTGCTACACGCGACTTGGTCAAAGAAGCCACCGCAATGCTTCGAGGGATGCCATGAGCTCCGAACGCACGCTGGAAACTGCCGTCGAGTTCGTGCCGGTCCCGCAGGGACGAGCGCTAACGCAGTTCAAACCAGGGCAGTCAGGGAATCCGCTAGGCCGGCGTAAGGGCTCGAAGAACAAGATCAGCGAGATGCTGATTACGGAGATGACCGTTGCCTTTGAGCAGTTCGGAGCGGCCGCGCTCAGGCGCGCGGCGACAGAACAGCCGGTTGAGTTCCTGAAGCTCTACGCGGCTCTCGTGCGCAAGTGGGACCTGCCGGACCATGTCCAGAAGCCTGAAGGCAATTGGGGGTGGCTCGATGCCATGCCTGACGAGTACCTGGAGCTGCTGCAGCCGTTCATCCGGCAGATGGTCGAGGCCGATGAAGCGGCGCAGGCTCGACCTGCAACAACAGGTGAATAACAGGTCAATCTGGGCGAGCACCAACAGCTACGTGGCGCGACCGCGGGATCTATCATCGGGGGGACGGGAGACGCGCGCACGGCAGAGGCGCCACGTAGCTGCAACCTAGATGGAGTGATTTGCATGCAAATGCAAGTATGCGCTCCGGCCTCTATTCAACAAGTGGCGGCTTCCACTTCACGGGGGGTGGCGGCGAACGCCCTGGCCATCTCGGTCGGTCGTTCGCGTGCATCAGCTCGCCGTTGAACCTCGTGGCGAACAGCTCGGCATGTTCACGAAGCTCGAAGCAGAACACCTGGAAAAAGACACCGTCGCGTTGGAAGGCGTGACCGCGATTGCCGAGGGACAGGTCTCGGCAGAAATGACGAAGCCGCCGTTGCCGAGGGCCGACGCAAAACCGCTCCTCCAAGGCGACCTGCCACGGCCAGTATCGATCGATGGTGCTCCTGGTCAGTTCGCCCTTGCGTTTCGACATCTGTCCCCCGTGCTCGGGAGAGCCTAGAGAACAAATGCAGAACGAGTCAATGAGCGATCGCCAGGATTTCGAGGGCGCTTGAGTCGCTTGATACACCCCTACGCGCGCGCGCGTCACGATCTGCGCTCAGCGCGCTGCTTGCGGGTGGAAGCTTTCAACTCCGCCATCCTCTTCTGCAGCCGCTCTTCAAGAGATCCGGCGTCAGGTGATCGTGGTGACCGCCGAATACTTCGGGAGCGTGTCGCCACCGATGGCGTCGGATGGCGCGCCAGTCGACCGGCCTCCAGCCATGCCTCAAACCCTGCTTCGTCGAAGAGGATCGATCCGCCCGGACCTTCGGGCTGCAGTGCCCAGCTGATCTTCCCGCTGTGGGCGAGCTTCATAAAGTAGCGAGCACTGAGGCCGGTTCGCTCGGCCAGCTGAGCAGCGCGCACGTATCTTGCTTTCGAGCCGCGCATGTCGGTGGCTCCTTGGGGATGCTATTCACAATCCTTATTATGAGTAGCTTAGATATTATCAGAATCCGGGTGTGAGGCGACACGTCTTGAAGGACCAACTCCGGCGAAAGCTTCGTGAGGAGATCGAACTATCCGAGGCGATCGTCGCGATGGGCGCCGACGTCGTCCCACGCTTTCGCGTTCTCACGCCCGACGGCGAGTATCAGATCCTCGTCCAGATGAAGGAAGACGATCAGGCCGACCGTCTCGCTCGCCTGAAACTGGTGGCAGGGTACATGGCCTGGAAGCTGGCATCGGGGTTTGTCGTGTCAGGCGAGACCATCGAGCCGGCCGGCATCTTCAGCTTCGCCATCTCGGCCGAGACGGTCGAAGGCGTGTTCACGACCATCGAGCACGACGCGGACGGCCAGCTCGTCATCGGCGAACCGCAGCACCTGACCCACGAGCAGTGCGACCCGGTGTTCGCCCTGATGATGCCGGGACCGCGCGCCGAGATCGACGCTGAGACCATGGCGCGGCTCAAAGAGCTGTTCGGGGCCGGCGGGGAGATGGAAGCCCGGCCCGTTCATTGACTCAGCCTGTTAACCATGCAACACGGGAGGTTGACATTTCGTCAACCTGAATCATATTTGGTGAGAGGGCCAGCGGGGGTATCGATGGCACAGTCCAGTTTCGTACATGAAACACAGACTATACGAAAGATGGCCGTCGATCCGGCCTGTAAGTGGAAATGGACGGATCACGCGCTAAAAATGATGTTGAAGTTCCGGCCGTCGGTAACGCAGCCAGATGTCGAGAATGCTTTGACCAAGGGTCAAGTGATCTTGTTAGAGCACATCAAAGACATAACGTGGCGGGTCCGCGGGCCCGATTTGGACGGAAACAACATCACTGTCGTAGTGGCTCCCACCATGGACCCGCCACGGATCAAGGTAATTACAGTTTTCTGAAAGGTGTAAGATGACGATTGGGACGCCCCACCCATCTAAATCTGACCAGCCCAAGGGCGCGGTCCTGGACGTGTTCGACGCAACGGCTCTCGTGGGCCTGCGCGTGCGCGTGCACAACGCCGTGATCGTGACGATCGACGAGGACGGTGACGAAGAGTTTGAGATACCGGATCACAAGGAACTGCTCGCTTCCGCCGCCGTACGCCGCAGCCTAATCCCGCTGCGTCTCCGCGGTTGGGAACTGCGCGCGATCCGAAAGATCATGGGCCTGACCGCGGCCGAGATGGCCAACAAGCTCGGTGACAAGACAGCCGCTGAAACACTGTCGCGATGGGAAAACGAAAAGCAGCCGATGGGCGGGTATGCCGAAAAGGCGTTCAGACTGCTGGTCTGTGAGGAACTAAAGGATCAGGCGCCGGGCATCGCGTACGACGCCGGGACGATCGCCCACATGCGAGTGCTGGACCCCTGGGTCACTCACAGTGAGTTCGAGGTCCCCTATATAGACCTCTACCGTATTTCGCTTCGGCATGAAGACACCGGTAAGGTCGAGCCCGCTTGGCAGCTCCCTGAAGCTGCGTGACGATTTGAAGGCCGCGGTTATGCACTGCGGCCTTCACTTTTTCCAATCCAACCCTTTTTAAAAGACCCCGGCTTTTATCGGGTAAATATCGGTAGTTATAGGTTGGGTGACAATTCCGCCGCGGCTAGGGGGACAATACCGCCGCACCAAAGGGGACAATTCCGCCGCAGCGTGTGCGTTGTAGTCGTTGGCAGAATCGGGCCAAGCCAGAGAGCACATGACGAACGCGCGCAAGATCATCCCGCTGCCGCCGAAGCCCGGCCAGCCCAGCATCTTTGAGACCGACGGCAAGGATCCTCAGTTCCTGCACTCGGTGCTCTGCCAAGTCGCGCTTCCGCGCAACCCGACCAAGGACCTGACGTTCGTCCGCACTAGCGGCAAGGTCAGCATCGCGCTGCAAGCCGGCCTGCTCTTCGACGGCATGAAGATGGTGCAGCAGCCGCTGCCGAGCGGAACCCGCCCTCGCCTCATCCTCCTACACATCTGCAGCGAGGCGGTCCGCAGTCAGTCGGCCGACATCGCGATCGGCGATAGCGTCCGCGCGTTCCTCCGCGAGTTGCAGATCGACGCCGGCGGCGAGAACATGCGCCAGTTCCGATCGCAGATGAAAGCGCTGGCCGCCTGCAACATGGTGCTCGGTTGCCCGAGCGAAGACGGCCCCATGACGATCTCTGCCAAGCCCGTCGAACGCTTCGCGGCCTGGACCACGGATGACGACGGCCAGTACACCGCCTGGACCGGCCGCCTGGTCCTCGGCCGCCAGTTCTTCGAGACGCTGATCGAGCATGCCGTCCCGTTGGAGCGCGAAGCTATCGCCCGGCTCAAGAACAACGCTCTCGCGCTCGACTGCTATTCCTGGCTGGCACACCGGCTCTGCCGGGTGCGTGCTGCCGGCGGCGTGCGCCTCAGTTGGGGCAACCTGCAGGAGCAGTTCGGCACCGAGTACGCCAGCACCAAAGACTTCAAAAAGCGCTTCCTCGAGGCGCTGAAGAAGGCTGTTGCCGTCTACCCGGCTGCCCACGTTGACCAGGTGCGCGGAGGCCTGATCCTGAAGCCGTCGCAGCCGCCGATCGCGCGGCGTGGTGTCGTGGTCGCGCTGCCGGCGCCGGATAGCAAGGTTGTACCAAGGGTCGAGGCACCGAAGCCTGCCGCCCGCGCACGGACGTTCGTCTCCGACGACGCTCTCGACAAGGTGCGCAGCGTGGCGCCCGGCTGGGACCGGCAATGGTTGCTGCTGAGGTATCAGGAGTGGTCGCACGGGAAGCAGGCGCCGGCGAATATCGATGCGGCGTTCTTGGGATGGGCGCGGCGGTTCACAAAAGGCAAGCCGCCCACATGAGGACGCTGCTCTTGGCCGGCCTGCTAGGTTTGACGCTTTGCGGTCAGTCAATCGCTCAAACGACAGGCAACGACTATCGTCACTGGTGCGAGACGCACGACCCGATCTGTACGAGTTACGTCGTTGGCTTTACGCATGGTTTAGCGCTCGGCGACCGGACCATTTTTTGCCCGCCGTCTGCGGTGACAAACGGCCAGATAATCGAAGTTGTCAAAGCCTACATGCGAAGCCATCCAGAGGAGCATCATTTGGAGATGAGCACTCTGATTTATATTGCCGTACAAAAAGCCTTCCCTTGCAGGAAATCGCGCTGAAGCTTCGCCCGTCGTCCCTGTGGATTGCGGTCGTAGAAGCATCGTCTACGCGCGCCGATCGAGCGTAGACTCCCGGAGCGCGGCTAGGCTGATCCCCGAAACGCAGGAACTCCACCTGCTCGCCGCGCGACCTCCCTTGGAGGCGCACGGAGAAGCGCGATGGCCGACGACTACACCCCAGAGCAACAGCGCATGATATTGGCGCACGGTGGACTTCCGGGCCTGCCGCCAACGAGACGGCCGTACCCAATCCTGCTCTTCACCTACGACGAGCTCGCACGTGAAGAGCAGCCGGTTTGGCTACCGTCCGGTGCCGCTGCAGATTACGAAGTGGCCGGTAGCGACGTGACAAAACGTCGTGATGCCGTCCGCGGCGCGCTGTATGCCGCGCTCAGCCTATTCTCCGAGCGCAAGCTCCCTGTAGAGCCTTTGATGGAAGTGGTTTGGGGGCTGGACGATCTGAACCTTGGACGCCAGGCGCCTATCTTCTCTCCTGTCTCTTATGGCTCCGGCGGCGGGCAAGCGATGCAAATAGGCGTCGGGATGGGGCTCGCCATGACAGCCGCGGCGCTGCAGATGCGATACGATTTTCTAGATCGAAGTCCCCGCCGGAGCCGATTGGAAAGCCAGAAGCAGGTACTTCGCCATCTGCTCACTCGAGAGCCTAAACTGCAACTCGACCGCCTGTTCGGCCTTCGCGAGGATCGAAGCGAGAAGGACGCTGTCGATCGCTGCTGTGCAAATCTGGAGAAGCTCCGGGCCACGCTTAGGAAAGGTTCCTTCGCGAGAACTGGCGATGCGGCCAATTGGCCGCAGAGTTCGTTCACAGTTTCCGTCCGCGAGGCTGGCAACAGAGGATCAGAAATAAAGCTGTTTTATCAGCGGCATATTGATCGCGCAGCCGACATTTTGAGGTGCAGTTCTCATATCACCTAACAGGTCGACCTGTTAGGTGTGCACCCTGCGGTAACCTCCTGACACCTGCAAATCGCAAGGTGGATGGAGATGAATCTCGTTTCTCAGCAAGACCTGACGGCACAGTCGACTCATTCGGGAGCCATGCGCCCGATCGAAAGACTGCTGACCACGCCCGAGGTTCTTCGGGTCACAACCATCAAGCATCGAAACACGCTTCGGCGGATGGTGAAGGCCGAGACGTTCCCGAAGCCCATCAAGCTTTCAGATAATCGAATTGCGTGGCGATCATCGGTCGTCGCGGAATGGATTGCTGCGCGGGAACGGGCAGCATGACTTTCAACGAAAAGGCCCGCCCGGTGTCAGCCGGTGCGAGCCCAAATCACTGTGTCATCCACGACGGCGCGAATATACGCGCGTGCCAGCTTTTGTTCAAGGCTGAAGCCGTCCTTTCGAACATCTCGAACAAGGATAGCTTCCATGACCTACCAACCCTCAGCACGTGAATTTCTACCGTCGTTCCCCTGGGCCGCACTAGCACTCGGTGCCCTTGATGGCGGCGACTGGCGGCTCCAGGCTTCTCTGGTGCTTGCACACCCGATGTCGCACCACCTGTCGCAACAATACCGTTCTCGGTTGATGGTCCTGGCCTACGACCAGGACCCGTTGCGCTGCCCCTCAGATCTCCGGGATTTGGCAGAAACCACCGAGTTGTTCGTCGACCTGGAGGCCCGGTCATGAGCAACGCTGCGATCAACTTCCTGAAGACGCGAGAGATACCGCGGCGGTGCCGCTTCCTCGCAATGACGATCGGAGATTTTGCAAACCAGAAGTCCAGGGTTTGCTTCGCAAGTATCAAAACGATCGCCGAGGCGATGGCCTGTTCGGAAGCCACGGTGAAGCGGCAGATGGCGATCCTCGAAGATCTAGGCATCATCGATCGGTCGCCGAAGTTCAGAACCAACGGCTCGCAGTGCGCAAGCACGACATCGATTGTCGGGTTAACGGATGTGGCGTTCGCCCCAGCTAATCGGGGGGGCGCAGAATGCACCCCAGGGGGCGCAGAATGCCCCGGGGTGGGGCGCAATTTGTACCCGGGGAGGGGCGCAAAAACGACCCCCCTTTATCCCTTAGATGAACCCTTAGAGAAACCCTTATCATCGATAGTGGCTGACAACCTGAAGATCGACTCCAACGAGTTGCATGCCAAGCTCGTGGAGGCCGGCGGCGCCGCGCTGTGTCCGAACGCGAAGGCTGTCCAACTGAACTCGGTCAACGACGTCATCGGTTGGATCAACGCCGGTGCCAATTTTGAAACCGACATCCTGCCGACGGTTCGCATCGTGGCAACGAAGGCCGCGCCAGCGTCTATCGTATCGTGGCGTTACTTCGCCAAGGCCGTCTCCAGCGCAAAGCACGACCGTGAGCGCGGGCTGCCGCCGCCGGCGATCCGCTCTGCGCGCCCAAGCAACGCGCACATGATGAGGTACTGACATGCTGGACCTCTCGCAGCCGACCAGCCTTCACCTGATCTTGTGCGCCACCGAGGCCGACCAAGCCGCCCTCCGCGCAGCTGGTTTCCGCTCGGTGCGGATCGTGACCTCGGTGGAAGACCTGTTTCGGTTCAACGGCGACGAGTACGTGCTCGATGCCGCGCTTGAACTGTTTCAGAGCTTCGTGCTTGCGTACCCCAACAGCGCGAGCGATCTCCGAGAGCAGATTGCAATCCGGCTAGGCGATCTTAAGTGCCGCTGGATCAGCTTCCCGAAGGATGCCCCGACGCCCGCCGCCCTGGCTCAGGCTGGCGGCACTGCTGAACTCAGCAACGCGGTGCTGGCTGCCTACCCCATGTGGACCGACGAGATCTCGACCATGGACGAGATCCCAGAGCCGGGACCTGAGCAGACCTACGAGTGCGGAATCAAAGGCATCGATGATCACGGTTTTCGCTTCATCA
>JAKAXS010000348.1 GCA_021816505.1 Pseudomonadota bacterium | reverse complement strand
CCCGCCGGGACGCTCCCGATCGCCTGGGACGCCGTCCTACCTAACCAAGTCCCAGCCTGCTCCCGCCTGGGTCACTACGAAGCGCCGGGGCCCTCCGCCGCTGTTGCGGCTTCATCGGGCCCGCACCGCGGATCGCGGCCCGGAGTCGGCGCGAAAGCGAATTACATCTGGTCTTCGAACTTCTTGGCCAGATCCTCGATGTTCTCCGGCGGCCAGTTCGGCACGTCCATGCCGAGGTGGAGACCCATCGCCGCCAGCACTTCCTTGATCTCGTTGAGCGACTTGCGGCCGAAGTTCGGCGTCCGCAGCATCTCGGCTTCCGTCTTCTGGATCAGGTCGCCGATGTAGACGATGTTGTCGTTCTTCAGGCAGTTCGCCGAGCGAACCGACAGCTCGAGCTCGTCGACCTTCTTGAGCAGCGCGGCATTGAACGCAAGCTCGGGATGACGCGTCTCTTCGACGGCCTTCTTGGGCTCCTCGAAGTTGATGAAGACGGCCAGCTGGTCCTGCAGGATGCGGGCAGCGAGTGCGACCGCGTCCTCGGCCTTCACCGAACCATCGGTTTCGACAGCCATCGTCAGCTTGTCATAGTCGAGGATCTGGCCTTCGCGCGTGTTCTCGACCTTGTAGGAAACCTTCTTCACCGGGCTGTAGAGGCTGTCGACAGGGATCAGGCCGATCGGTGCATCTTCAGGACGGTTACGGTCTGCGGGAACGTATCCCTTGCCCATGTCGGCCGTGAACTCCATGCGGATGTTCGCGCCCTGGTCGAGGTGGCAGATCACGTGATCCGGATTGAGGATCTCGACGTCGGAGCCCGCCTCGATGTCGCCGGCCTTCACGGGGCCTGCGCCTTCCTTCTTCAGCACCATGCGCTTCACGCCGTCCGAATGCAGGCGCAGAGCGATTTCCTTGATGTTGAGAACGATGTTGGTCACGTCCTCACGCACGCCCGGAATCGACGAGAACTCGTGCAGCACGCCGTCGATCTGGACGGTCTTGATGGCCGAGCCCTGCAGCGAAGACAGAAGCACGCGGCGCAGCGCGTTTCCGAGCGTCATGCCGAAGCCGCGCTCCAGCGGCTCCGCAACGACGGTTGCCACGCGGTTGCGCTCGCGGCCGGGCTGGATGTCCAGCTTGTTCGGCTTGATCAGATCTTGCCAGTTCTTCTGCAGTACGCTTGCTTGCGTCATGGGGGCCTCATCTTTTGTCGAGCGTCAGGGCCGGAGGGACGGCCGCGCTCGTCTCAGGAATGCATCTGAAGCTACGCTTCAGACCGGGGATCGTCTTTCGTAGCGCTGCCGGAGCGTGCAAATTGCACCTCCGGCAGGAAATCGGTCGTGACTGACGCGCGCCTTAGACGCGGCGGCGCTTGCGCGGGCGGCAGCCGTTGTGCGGGATCGGCGTCACGTCGCGGATCGACGTGATCTGGAAGCCGACCGACTGCAGGGCACGGAGCGCGCTCTCACGGCCCGAACCCGGACCGCAGACTTCCACTTCGAGCACCTTCATGCCGTGCTCCATAGCCTTCTTGCCGGCATCTTCCGCAGCCATCTGCGCCGCGAACGGCGTAGACTTGCGCGAGCCCTTGAAGCCCATCGTGCCCGACGAAGACCAGGCCAGCGCATTACCCTGCGCGTCCGTGATCGTGATCATCGTGTTGTTGAAGGAAGCATTCACGTGGGCCACGCCCGACGTGATGTTCTTCTTCTCGCGCTTACGGACTTTCGCCCGGGCCGCATCTTTCGCCATCGTCTCGACTCCTGAGGTCCACGCAGTTCGCAGACCGATCTGTCAAAGTTGCATCATGCTGCCCGCCAGACAGCGGGCCAAATTCAATTCAGCGAGCGTTAGCTGGCTTTCTTCTTGCCGGCGATCGGCTTGGCCGGACCCTTGCGGGTGCGCGCGTTCGTGTGCGTGCGCTGGCCATGGACCGGCAGACCCTTACGGTGACGCAGGCCGCGGTAGCAGCCCAGGTCCATCAAGCGCTTGATGTTCATCGCCGTCTCGCGGCGCAGATCGCCTTCGACGACGAAGTCGCGGTCGATCGACTCGCGGATCTGAAGAACCTCTGCGTCCGTCAGCTGGTTGACCCGGCGCTCGAGCGGAATGCCGACCTTCGTGCAGATGTCCTTGGCGAACTTCGGGCCGATGCCATGGATGTACTGCAGCGCGATCAGAACGCGCTTCTGGGTCGGAATGTTTACACCTGCGATACGTGCCACGACGTCCCTCTCCTTGTGCCCTGCGGGCCTAATTGTCTTCGCCTTTGGAGCGTCGACTGTCCTGCCCCCGCGGGGCCTATCATTCGGCCGGTAACGTCCGGCCTTTACAAGCTAAAATGCGCCGCGATCGGCCCTGCGATAATCATCGCGCGGCCGTTCCCGACGAATACGTTCTGAGGTCGGCCGCATTTTAGCGCGTCCGGCCCCCTCGCGTCAATGCGTCGCTGGCCGCGACTGCGATCATGCCGCAGCTGCGTCCAGAACAGTGTTTAGTTGCCGCTCCACCTCATCGATCTTGGCCATGCCGTCGATCGACTTCAGCTTGCCCTTGGCGAAGTAGTAGCCAATGAGCGGTGCGGTTTCCCGGTAGTACGCCATGAGCCGGCTCTTAACCGTCTCGGCATTGTCGTCCGCGCGGCGCGAGAACTCGTGGCTCCCGCAGGCATCGCACGTATTCTCGACCTTCGGCGTCTTGAAGGTGTCGTGATATCCGGTGCCGCACTTCGCGCAGGTGTAGCGCCCCGTGATGCGGTCGATCAGCGCCGTGTCGTCGACCTTGATCTCGACCACAACATCCAGCGGCTTACCCGTCTTTTCCAGCAATGTGTCGAGGCCCACGGCCTGCGGCAGCGTGCGCGGAAAGCCGTCCAGCAGGAAGCCGTTCGCGCAATCCGGCTCCTGGATGCGATCGGCGATGATGCGAATGACGATATCGTCCGAGACGAGACCGCCCGACTTCATGATCGCATCGGCCTGCTTGCCGACTTCCGTGCCGGCCTTGACGGCCGCCCGCAGCATGTCGCCCGTGGAGAGCTGCACGATGCCGCGCGTCTTGGCGATGGTCTGCGCCTGCGTTCCCTTGCCGGCCCCTGGAGGACCAAGAAGAATGACGATCATCGCCGACCCTTGTTAGACGTTGCGCCGCGCAGTTTCGCTTTCTTGATCAGGCCTTCGTACTGGTGCGCGAGCAAGTGGCTCTGGATCTGCGCAACAGTGTCCATCGTGACGGAGACCGCGATCAGAAGTGACGTACCACCGAAGTAGAACGGAACCGCCGCGTAGGCGATGAGCAATTCGGGCAATACGCAGACGACGGCCAGGTAGATTGCGCCGACGACCGTGATGCGCGTCAAGACGTAGTCGATGTATTCGGCTGTCTTCTCACCCGGACGGATGCCCGGCAGGAACCCGCCGTACTTGCGCAGGTTGTCGGCCGTTTCCTTCGGATTGAACACCACTGCGGTGTAGAAGAAGGCGAAGAAGACGATCAGCAGCACGTAGACGAGGATGTGCGCGGGCTGGCCGCGGCCAAGTGCTGCAACGATCGTATTGAACCACTCGCCACCGGCGGCCTGTCCGCCCTGGCTCATGAACTGAGCGGCGGTGATCGGCAGCAGAAGCAGCGACGAAGCGAAGATCGGCGGGATGACGCCTGCGGAGTTCAGCTTCAGCGGCAGATGCGAGGCATCGCCCTGGAACATGCGGTTGCCGACTTGTCGCTTTGGATACTGGATCAGCAGTCGCCTCTGCGCGCGCTCCATGAAGACGATCGCGGCAACAACGGCCAGCATCATGATCAGAAGGGCGAACAGCAATGGCGTCGAGAGCGAACCTTCGCGCGACATCTGGAACAGACCGATGATCGCAGACGGCAGGCCGGCGACGATACCGGCGAAGATGATCAGCGAAATGCCGTTGCCGACGCCGCGCTGCGTGATCTGCTCGCCCAGCCACATCAGGAACATCGTGCCGCCGACCATCGTGATGACGGTCGACAGACGGAAGAACAGA
>JAKAXS010000347.1 GCA_021816505.1 Pseudomonadota bacterium | reverse complement strand
ATCTACTTCGAGGGAGCCGAGATCAATGGCGCCAAGCGATGGCTGTCGTTCGGCGGCCACTCGTTCCAGCCATCGGAGATCGCCAAGCCGGGGTTTGCGGTGATCGCCGCGTGGCTGTTCGCGGAAGCGCAATCGCGGCCGGACATGCCTGGGTTCGCATTGGCGGTGGCGCTGCTCGCGGCATTCGGCACGTTGCTGATCATGCAGCCGGACGTGGGCCAAACGATGCTGATCGTCGCGGTGTGGGTGACGTTGTATTTCGCATCGGGACGGCCGATCGCGGGCGCTGCGGCGCTGGTAGGAGCCGCGGTGGCGGCGGGCATCGCGGCCTATTTCCTGTTTCCTCACGTGCAGGCGCGCGTGGACCGGTGGATCCTGAACCCGATGCCGGGCGATCGCAGTCAGATGGATCGCGCGATCCAGAGCTTCACCGAAGGAGGCTTCCTGGGGCGCGGCCCCGGCGAGGGAACGATCAAGACCGTGCTGCCGGATGCCCACACGGATTTCATCTTTGCCGTCGTAGCGGAAGAATACGGCGTGGTGGCGTGCTTGGCCCTGCTGGCGCTCTTCGCCTTCGTGGTGCTCCGCTCCATGGTGCAGGCGACGCGCGAACCGGAGGCGACGACCCGGCTCGCCATCATCGGCCTCGCCCTCCTATTCGGGTTGCAGGCGCTGATCAACATGGGGGTCAACGTCGGGTTGCTGCCGGCGAAGGGCATGACGCTGCCCTTTATTTCAGCAGGCGGCTCGTCGACGCTGGCGGTTTCGATCACGCTGGGTATGTTGCTGGCGCTGACGCGGCGGCGACCGGATCAGCAGCGCCTGAAAAAGCCGCGATTGGTGCCGACCATCGGTGCCGCATGACCCGACATGAGCCAGCCCACGTGACTTCAGCACAAATCTCTACCAAGACGCGCAACGTGATGCTGGCTGCCGGCGGAACGGGCGGGCATCTGTTTCCCGCGTTCGCCTTGGCCGAAGAGTTGAAGCGGCGCGGCATCGTCGTCGACCTCATCACGGATCTGCGTGGCGACCGCTACGGAGACGATTTTCCCGCGCGAGAGGTTTACCGCGTGCCTTCGGCAACGCTGGCGGCCAAGACGCCGCTTGCAGCCGCCAAGACCACCTGGACACTGTCTCGCGGTCTGGCACACGCCATGGGCGTCATGCGGCGCGTGAAACCGCAGGCGGTGATCGGCTTCGGTGGCTATCCGACGTTTCCGCCTCTGCTGGCGGCGAAGCTCTCCGGCATTCCGACCGGCCTGCACGAACAGAACGCCGTGCTCGGACGGGCCAACCGCATGCTGGCGCGGCGCGTCAACGCCATCGCGACGTCGTTCGAGCGCACCAGCCTGCTGAACGGGAACATGATCGGCAAGGCGCGCTACACGGGCAACCCGGTGCGCGACATCGTGATCGCCGCCTCGGCCCGCCCGTTCAACGTTCCCCGCCCGGGCGATCGCTTCGAACTCCTCGTGTTCGGTGGCAGCCAGGGGGCACGGTTCTTCGCAGACGCGGTTCCCCCCGCGATCGTGTCACTGGCCGATGACGTTCGCGGCCGTATTCACGTGACGCAGCAGGCGCGCGACGAGGATCTGGCGCGGGTGCGCGACGCCTATGGCGCGGCCGGAATCACCGCGACGGTGGAGCCCTTCTTCAAGGACCTGCCGGAGCGTATGGCCGCAGCCCACCTGGTTATCGGCCGCGCCGGCGCATCGACCGTGGCCGAATTAACCGTCATCGGCAGACCGTCGATCCTGGTGCCGCTACCGCACGCGCTTGACAACGACCAGCTGCAGAATGCAACACGGCTGGCCGAGGCTGGCGGAGGCTGGGCCATCGCGCAGCGCGATCTCTCCGTCGAGCGGCTACGCGGCGAGATCGAACGTCTGGCGCGCGATCAGGCAGCGTTGGAAGTCGCGGCGCAGGCCGCCAAGTCACAAGGCCGCCCTGATGCCGTGATCCGGCTGGCGGACTTGGCCGAAGACCTGATGTTGCGCCGCGCCTGAGGCGCATCGGTCGCGTGTAGGACTGGCGTCACGTATAGAGTGGGGGTTTCCTGGGGGAAGCCGAGAACGGGAAGTCGAACCATGCAGATGCCGCTCGATATCGGCACGTTCCACATCATCGGCATCGGCGGCATCGGCATGAGCGCCATTGCCGAGATCCTGCTCGCCAAGGGCTATCGCGTTCAAGGCAGCGACGGCAAGGAGAACGCCAACGTCAAGCGTCTCCGCGGCAAGGGCGTGACGGTGCACGTGGGGGCTGACGCCAGCCATCTGGCGGACGCGGATTTCGTCGTCATCTCGACCGCCATCAAGGACGGCAACGTGGAGCTGGAGGCGGCGCGCGCCAAAGGGCTGCCGATCATCCGCCGCGCGGAGATGCTGGCAGAGCTGATGCGGCTCTACTCATCCATTTCCGTGACCGGCACGCACGGCAAGACGACGACCACGTCGATGACCAGCCAGATCTTCGAGCATGCGCTGCAGGACCCGACCGTCATCACCGGCGGGATCATCAATGCCTGGGGCTCCAATGCGCGCCTTGGGCAGGGAAAGTGGATGATCGTCGAGGCGGACGAAAGCGACGGAACGTTCGTCAAGCTGCCGACCGAGATCGGCGTCGTCACCAACATCGATCCCGAGCATCTGGACTACTTCGGAACGGTGCAGGCGATGCACCGCGAGTACGAGGCGTTCTTCCGCAACATTCCCTTTTACGGGCTGGCCGTCACGTGCATCGACCATCCGGTCGTGCGCGAGATGGTGGAACGATTGGGCTTGCGCCGCGACGGACGACGGCTGCTCACGTACGGTACGTCGAGTGACGCCGATCTCACGCTGCAAGGGGTGGCGACAGAGGGCAACACGATCACGTTCGACGCCAAGCTCGGCGACAACGTCAAAGGCGGCGCGCGGCGGCTGAGCCGCTGGAGCGTGCCGATGCCCGGCCATCACAACGCGCTCAACGCGCTGGCCGCCATCGCGGTCGCGGCGGAGGCGGGCATCCCCGACGAAGTGATACGCATGGGGCTTGCGAGCTTCTCCGGCGTGAAGCGTCGCTTCCAGCTGACGGGCCAGTGGAACGGCATCTCCATCTACGACGACTACGCGCACCATCCTGCCGAGATTTCCGCGGTGCTCGCCGCGGCGAAGGCTGGAGCGCGCGGTCGCGTGTTCGCCGTCGTGGAGCCGCATCGCTACACGCGCGTGCGCGATCTGTTCGGCGACTTCTCCGCCTGCTTCAAGGATGCGGACAACGTCATCGTCGCCCCGCTCTATTCGGCGGGCGAGAGTCCGATCGAGGGCATCAGTCCGGACACCTTGGCCGAGGGCATCCGCAAGACGGGCCACAGCAACGTAACGGTCGTCGCCGACGCGGTGGATGTCGGGCAAGTGGTGCTTCAGAAGGCTGTTGCGGGCGATCTCGTCATCTATCTCGGCGCCGGCAGCTCGACCGACTGGGCCTACGCCCTTCCCGATTGGCTGGCGGCGTCCGAGCCCAAGCGTGCGGGAGCGGCACGGTGAGCTTTCCCGACATCACGGCTGACCTGCGGGCGGCTCTTCCCGAGCTGCGCGGGCGGCTGACTGCAAACGCCGTGATGGCTGACATCACGTGGTTTCGCGTCGGCGGGCCGGCGCAGGTGCTGTTTTCGCCCGCCGATGAAGCGGACCTCGCTTACTTTCTCAAGGGCGTTTCACCGGACCTTCCCGTCTTCGTCGTCGGCCTGGGCTCCAACCTGCTGGTGCGCGATGGCGGCGTGCCTGGCGTGGTGATCCGGCTCGGCCGCGGTTTCAGCGAGATCAAGGCCGAAGACGGACACCGGCTTCGTGCCGGCACCGTCGTGCCCGACGTGAAGGTGGCCCGTGCGGCGGCCGATGCCGGCATCGCCGGGCTCGCGTTCTATCGCGGCATTCCGGGCTCGATCGGCGGCGCGCTACGCATGAATGCGGGCGCGCACGGCCGCGAAACGAAGGACGTGCTGGTGGAAGCCCGCGCGGTGGACCGGCAGGGCA
>JAKAXS010000346.1 GCA_021816505.1 Pseudomonadota bacterium | reverse complement strand
GGCATGATCGAGGCGAAGCCCGACTGGGTGCTGTCGCGGCAGCGCGCGTGGGGCGTGCCGATCCCGATCTTCGTCAAGGAGAAGGGCGAAGGCGCCTACGAGATCCTGCAGGACGAGAAGGTCAACGACCGCATCATCGAGGCGATCGCCGAGAAAGGCATCAGCGCCTGGCATGAGCCGGGCGCCGCCGAACGCTTCCTTGGCAACGGCTACCCCACCGACGTGTGGAAGAAGGTGGACGACATCTGCGACGTCTGGTTCGACAGCGCCTGCACGCACGCCTTCGTGCTCGAAGACCCGCAGGCGTTCCCCAGCCTCGCCGGCATCAAGCGCCCCGCCGATGGCGGAAGCGACAAGGTGATGTACCTCGAAGGATCCGACCAGCATCGCGGCTGGTTCCACTCCTCGTTGCTGGAGAGTTGCGGCACGCGCGGCCGCGCGCCCTACGACGTGGTGCTGACGCACGGCTTCATCCTCGACGAGAAGGGCGAGGACAAGATGTCGAAGTCGAAGGGCAACGCCCTGTCGCCGCAGAAGGTGATGGAAACGCACGGCGCCGACATCCTGCGCCTGTGGGTGGCGTCCGCCGATACGACGAACGACATCCGCTTCGGCGAAAGCATCGTCAAATCGTCCAGCGAGGCCTACCGCAAGGTCCGCAACACGATGCGCTGGATCCTCGGCGCGCTGGCCCACTTCGATCGCAGCACCGACGTCGTGCCGCTGGCGGACCTGCCGGAGCTCGAACGGCTGATGCTGCATCGCCTGTACGAACTCGACGGCGAGATCCGCGCCGCCTACGCCGACTACGATTACCGCAAGGTGGTGTCGGTGCTGTCGCAGTTCATGAACACGGATCTCTCCGCGTTCTACTTCGACATCCGCAAGGACACGCTCTATTGCGAAGCCCGCTCCAGCGTGAAGCGGAAGGCGGCGCTGACGGTGATCGACCAGATCTTCGGCTGCGTCACCTGCTGGCTGGCGCCCATCCTGTCGTTCACCGCGGAGGAAGCGTGGCTCTCGCGCTTCCCATCGGGCACCGACAGCGTGCACCTGCAGCCGTTCCCCGAACTGCCGGAAAACTGGCAGAGCGAAATCATCGCCGACAAGTGGGAGATGTTCCGCAACGTCCGCCGCGTCGTGACGGGCGCGCTCGAAGTGGAACGCGGTGCCAAGCGCATCGGCTCCAGCCTGGAGGCCGCTCCCGTCGTCTACGTGGGCGACCGCGGCCTGTATGACGTGATCGCGGATATCGATCTCGCCGAAGCCTGCATCGTCTCGTCCGCGAAACTGGTGATGGGTGCCCCGCCGGCCGGCGCGTTTACGCTGCCGGACGTCCCCGGGGTGGGCGTCGTGCCGAAGCTGGCCGAGGGCCGCAAGTGCGCCCGGTCCTGGCGCATCACGCACGATGTCGGCTCCGACCCCGATTTCCCCGACCTGTCCGCCCGTGACGCCGCCGCCGTCCGCGAGTTCGACGCGGAGCATGCGGCATGACGCAGGATCAGAACGCCCGGACCGCCGTAACGTCCTGGTTCTGGGGTCCGTTTGCCGCCCTAGGGCTGACGGTCGCCGCCGTCACATTTGTCATCGACCAGGCCAATAAATGGTGGGTTATCAATGTGATGGACCTACCGAACCGGGGCGACGTGCCGGTCTTGCCGTTCCTGACGCTGAAATTCACGCTCAACACCGGCATCAGCTACAGCCTGTTCGACATACCGACTTACGAGTGGCAGCTGACGCTGGCCGCCCTCGCCATCATTGCCTCGCTCGCGCTGTGGATCTGGCTTGCGACCAGCGCGACCACCAAGCTGGTCGCCGTCAGCCTGGGGTTGATCATCGGCGGCGCCGTCGGCAACGCGCTGGACCGGGTGCTGCTGCAAGGGGTGGCGGATTTCTACAAGCTGCACGCTTTCGGCTACAGCTGGTACATCTTCAACATCGCCGATGTGGCCATCGTTGCAGGGGTCGCCGGGCTGCTATATGACTTGTATCTAACGAGTCGCAATGACGCCGCAAAGTCCCTGTAGCGGCTGAGGGTGGAAAAATCGCCTTGTGAGCCAAGCATTTGGCTAAGTCGGTCACGACCCGGAGACAGATCATGATCGTCAAGATCAGCGCCGCCAGAAGCGCCTTCTACGCCCTCGCCGGTGCCCTTGCATTGGGCTTGGCCGGCTGCGACGGCGGCGTGGAGCTGAACGGCAAGATCTTCGACGCGATGGGTGTTTCCGGCAACGGTCCGAAGACCGGCGAGCCGAAAATGGCCCAGCGCAGCGGCATCGTCGTCCCGCCCAACACCGGCGCCCTACCAGTTCCGGGCTCTCAGCCCGACACCACGGCAGCCGATGTCGCCGCCCTGCAAGACCCCGACCGTCTCGCCGTTGTCAGCCAGGCTGAAAAGCAGCGCCAGCAGGACGAGTACTGCAAGGTGAACTACGAGCAGGCCAAGGCCCGCGGCGACGACAATGCCGACCTTGCGGAAGGTCCGCTCGGCCCCTGTAAGGGCTCCGTCCTGACCGCTCTGAAGAAATGGCAGAACGGCGGCGAAGATGCCTCCGACGATGAGCAGCAATAGCTGATCCAACAGGCAAAAATTCGCGATCACGCGCGCCTGATGACGGCAGATGAACGCGTTGTCATTTGACTTCACGCACCCTGAACCTAGACCTTGCCGCATCCGCTTTGCGCGTTCGATCGGCCGGTCGCGCAAGGCTCACGGCACGCTGTTCAGCTTGCCCCACCTTAACTGTTGACGCCCCGGACCGAGGACCGAGAATGATCGAACTTCCCGGCATCCGCCGCTTCGCTCACATGTTGGCCATTTCCATGCTCGCAACCGCTACCGTACCGACGATCTCCTACGCCGCGCCACCGTCACGCGTCGGCAGCTTCACGCTTCAGAACGGCCTGCAGGTCGTCGTGATCCCGGATCACCGCGCGCCGGTCGTCACGCACATGGTCTGGTACAAGGTCGGCGGCGCCGACGAGCCCAAGGGCGTGTCGGGTATCGCGCACTTCCTCGAGCATCTGATGTTCAAGTCGACGGAGAAAATTCCGGTCGGCGAGTTCTCCAAGATCGTCGCCAAGCTCGGCGGCCAGGACAACGCCTTCACCGGCCATGACGCGACGTCGTATTTCCAGCGCGTCTCCAAGGACAAGCTGCCGACGATGATGGAGATGGAGGCGGACCGCATGGTCAACCTGCGCCTCACCGAAAAGGAAGTGCTGACCGAGCGCGACGTGATCCTCGAAGAGCGCCGTTCGCGCGTAGAGAACAATCCGGCCGCGATCCTGAACGAGCAGATGGATGCCGCGCTGTACCTCTCGCATCCCTACGGCATTCCGATCATCGGCTGGGAGCACGAGATCGCCAAGCTGTCGCGCGAGGACGCGCTGAATTACTACAAGCACTACTACGCGCCCAACAACGCCATCGTCATCATCTCCGGCGATGTCACGCTGGACGAAGTGCGCCCGCTGGTCGAAGCGACCTACGGCAAACTGCCCGCCAACCCCGAAGTCGGCGCCAAGCGCGTCCGCCCGCAGGAGCCGCCGTCGCGTGCGGCACGCCGCGTGGCGTTCGAAGACCCGCGTGCCGGCAAGGCCTCGCTGCACCGCGACTACATCGCACCGAGCTACGTCACCGCGACTCCGGGTGAAGCCGAGGCGCTCGACCTGATGGGCAAGATCATGGCCGACGGCGCGACGAGCCGCCTCTACAGGAAGCTGGTCGTCGAGGACAAGGTCGCCTCGTCCGCGGGCGGCAGCTACGAAGGCTCCGGCCTCGACAGCGGGAAGATCTCGCTCTACGCCATCGCCGCCGACGGCGTCGACCTCACGAAAGTCGAAGCGTCGATGGACGCGGTGATCGCCGACATTCGCGCCAACGGCGTGACGGAGGCCGAACTGCAGCGCGCCAAGAATGGCTACATCGCGGCCTACACGTATGAGAGCGATAACCAGGCCACGCTGGCACGCCGCTACGGCTGGTCACTTGCGCTCGGACGCTCGATCGAACAG
>JAKAXS010000345.1 GCA_021816505.1 Pseudomonadota bacterium | reverse complement strand
ATCTCTGAAGCGCCTCAAGCGCGGCCTCGCGATCGACGCAAGCTTTCGTGACGCGGCGCGGCCTACTTGTATTCGATCAGCGTGTCGTGTCTTCCGGCCAGTCGCGCGGCCGCGAATTTGCAGACACCGACGAATTCGGCGAACTTTCCCAACACAACCGATGTCGCGAACAGCAGGGCGCCATCGCGTTCTGGCGCTTTCAGCGTCAGGCGAAGGATCTGTGCGGGATAAAGCAAGAAGGCGCCGAGGAATATCGGATTGAAAATGGACGCCGCTAGGATGAACGCTGGCAGCAGTCCGCCCCAAACGATCACGCTCAACGTCTCTCTCTTCTTGAGCTTGTCCGGTCCGTTTCCATGCAGTCGTGCGATAGCAGCATGGGCATAGCCCGATCGCACGCAACGACGCCACCATTGCGTCCACCGCAGGATGTTGGCGTCGTGCAGCGTCATCTCGGCATCGATCCGCCAGATCTTCCAACCGGCCGCGCGCAGTCTCGCGCACATTTCGGGCTCTTCGCCGGCGATCATATGGTCTGCGAAGCCACCCACGTCCTGGAAGGCTTTGGTCCGCACCAGGAAGTCACCGCCGCTGGCGAGCGCCTCGCCGACAGGCGTGTTCCACTCCATGTCGCAAAGTTTGTTGTAAGGGGAACGGTCCGGGAAACGTTCGCGACGGCGGCCACAAACGACTGCCACGTCGGGGTGGGCGGTGAGAAACGCTGAGGCTTCAGCGATCCACCGATGATCGAGTTCGCAGTCCCCGTCGATGAACTGCACGAATTCGAGTTCACGACCGCCCTGCAACGCAACCGAGAAGCCGAGATTGCGCGCGCGTCCTGCGGAGAACGGCCTCGACAAATCTAACGAGGCGACCTGCGCACCGAGCTGTTCCGCAAGCATCAAGCTTCCGTCGCTCGAACCGGAGTCGACGTAGACAACAGTGTTCGTTCCGGGATCGACCGAACGCAAGGCACGGGCGAGCCTCTCACCTTCATTGCGGCCGATGACGACTATGCCGACGCGGGGCACGCCTTGCGACGCAATCAAACTGATCCTCCAAAGAGTTCCGACAGCTTCTCAATGGGAACGTTGTCGAACGCGGTGCCAAGACCCAGACCGTAGCGGACCGCCGAAAAAATGCCGATGAGCAAGGCGAAGAATAACGTTGCTGCCAAGTCCTGCCTCAAGAATGAAATATGTTCACGTCTCTGACCGATGTTGAGCACCACGTATCGCGCGATGTCGCTGAAGGCGATGGCGACGATGGCGCCAAACAAGGCAAGCTTTTCGAACGCGAGCGGCAAGACGGTGACGTAGAAGACGAGCTTGAGGCCGTTTCCAACGACGTTGTACGTCGGCTTGCCGACGCCCAATAGAGAGTACTCGCTTAGCGAGCAAAGAATGCTCAGCCAACCGCCCAGGAGCAGGAGCGTGAGCATCCATGTGGCCTCGTGATAGCGCGAGTCATAAATGAACGTCACCACCAGGTCCGAAATGGAGATGCCGCCGGCCATCGCAACGGAAATGACGGCCAGCAGGTTTCGCCGCATGGGCGAAAGTTGCGCGCGCAGAGCTTGCTCGCCGGTCTTGGCCGAGGATGAAACGAGCGGGAAAACGACTGAGTATCCGATGCGCGCGGCCAGCATCGTCGGGAGATCGGAGAGCGCTCGCGCGAGGCCGTAGATGCCCAAGATCGCCAGCGGCACGGTCTTGGCGAGATACAGGCGGTCGAAGCTCGTACACAGGAATGCCAGGATCGAGGACAGGAATATCCAGCGGCCAAATGTGACCACTTGGACAGCGACGTCCTTCGAGAACATGAAGCTGTTGATGTGGTCGGAAATGAAATAGCTGAGCAGTGAGCGGATCACCTGTGCGACGAGCACAGAAAATAGCAGCGACTCCAGCGTCGGGCTGATGACGGCCGCGGCTACGACAATGATCGCTCCGATCAGGTCATTGGCGAGGTCGAACAGGTTGAGTTTCGCGAGCGCCAGATTTCTATGCAGAATGAAGATCGATGTCGAAGCGAGCCCCATGACGAAGAGCGTCGCGCCGCTAATTTGAAAAGCGGTCTGCGGCAGCCCGTAAAGCAATCCGAAGGGCGTCGCAAAAATGAACAGGACCACGCCGAGGATCAAGCCCCGTACCATCTGCATGACCCAGACGGTATTGAAGAACCGGGGCTGATCGCCGTTCCGGTTGGAGATGACGTTCTGAGCGAACCCTACGTCCGAACTGAGATCAATTCCTTGCCTGACGGTGTTGACAATCAACAGCATCCCGAGCAACTGCGGATTGAGCAGCCGCGACAGCACCACGTTGGAGCCGAAGCGCACCAGGACAGAAATTGCGTAGGTTCCGGTCGTCCATATTACACCGCTGACCGCAAGGCGATTGAAGCTCACTCACTCATCCTATCGTGGATACGTTGCGCCGCTATTTTGAGCCCAAATTATTACGATCAATCCCGCATGCCATCGCGCGGCCTCTTTAGTTCGTCGAGCGTCTCCGTCAACCAGGTGCGGCTGAGGCCAATCTGACGTGCCCGATCAAGCTTCGAGCCCGTCGGCTTTGAAGAGAGGACGATGGTTTATGAAGAATGTTGGCCGGTGCGTGGAAAGTTCATACAAGATCGGTAAATGACCCGCCACAACCGTTGTAGCAGAGGCCCTAGGCCGGCGATTGACCAATCCAAGTAATTTCCTACCATCGCGTTTTAAACTCTGCCAGAAGGGCGCGGTTGTAGCTCGTCGCTTACTCCCTGAGCACATGCTGACGGTGCACCCGCATGGAGGGGGCTATCTCCGATTGGGGGCGCCGATGGCGCCGTCGAGCAGAGAAAGTGATTTTCGTTTGGAGCATACGAGATGAAGATTGGCTACCTCCTGAACTCGTATCCTCTGATCAGCACGACATTCATTCGCGACGAGATACGTGCTCTGGAGGCGCAGGGCGTCGAGATTGTGCGATACGCTATCCGTAAAGGGCCGAACGTTCTCGTCGACGAAAAAGATAAGGTTGAACAGAGCCGCACGCGCTACATCCTGACCGGGCGAACGACGGAGCTGATAAAGGACTTCGTTGCCGAAACCGTAACCAACCCGCTTGGTGTGCTGCGCGCATTGCTCATCTGGATGCGGCTGTTACGGAACGCAGGCGGCGGCTTGGTCCGTCACTCGGCTTACTTGTTGGAAGCCATATCGCTGAAGCGGTTCGCGACGCGCGACGGCATACGGCACATTCATAGCCACTTTGCTACCAATGCGACCTCTGTAGCGATGCTGTGCAACCGGCTTGGTGGACCGACCTTTAGCTTCACAACGCACGGCCCCGAAGATTTCGAAGATACGACCCGGCTGTCGCTTCGCGAGAAGGTGGCGGGTGCGAGTTTTGTGGCTGCCATCTCGAATTTTTGTCGGGGTCAATTGGCCTGCGTGACAGGAATTGCCAACTGGAACAAGTTCCGGATCGTCCGCTGCGGTATCGACACTGAAACCTTTGCGGCAAGCAATGCTCCGTTCGACGGCAATTTCACATTTGTCTGCGTCGGACGGTTCTCCCAGCACAAAACGCAGGCCCTGATCGTCGAAGGAACAAGCCGCGTAGCGGCCAAGTATCCGCACGTACGCGTGCACCTCATCGGCGACGGCGAAAATCGTCCGGCCATTGAGGATGCCATCCGGCGTTTCGGGATGCAGACGAACGTTGTCCTGTTAGGCTGGAAAAGTAACGCTGAAGTTCGCGAAGCACTCGGAAATGCGAGAGCACTTTTATTGCCGAGCTTCGCAGAGGGATTGCCGGTTGCCATTATGGAGTCGCTGGCCTTGGGCCGGCCGGTGATCTCGACCTACATCGCCGGCATTCCGGAACTGGTCGACGAGCAGTGCGGGTGGCTGATCCCGGCCGGCTCGATCGATGACATCGCGAGCGCCATGATCTCGGCACTCGAAGCGCCTGCCGCGCAGTTGCAGGCTATGGGCAAGGAAGGGCGCAGACGCGCGCTCGAAGCTCATGACGT
>JAKAXS010000344.1 GCA_021816505.1 Pseudomonadota bacterium | reverse complement strand
CCGATCTATGCGAGAGCTGCGGTCTGGCATCAGCGGCTTTTACATCTTCATCGCCTGCGTTGCGCTGGGCGTCATGGTCATCACGGCCGTCGGCGCGTTGTCCGACGCGCTGCGCGCCGGTTTCGACAAACAGGGCGAAGCGATCCTTGGCGGTGACGTCACCTTCGCGCGCATGCATACCCGCGCCGAGGGGGCCGACCGTGCCTGGCTCGACGCGCAGGGCCGCATCAGCGAAACGGCCACGCTTCGGACTATGGGCCGCCGTCCCGACGGCGAAGACCAGTCGCTGATCGAGCTGAAGGCTGTCGACGCGGCCTACCCGCTGGCGGGCCGCGCCGCGCTCGTCGGCGGAGACGACTTCACGGAGACGATCGCCAAGGTACCGAACGCCGCGGCCGTCGATCCCGCACTGCTCGAGCGCTTGCGCCTCAAGGTTGGCGACAAGATGCGCATCGGCGAGATCGAGGTGGACGTTCGCGCTGCCATCGAGCAGGAGCCGGACGGTCTGATCGATCGCCTGACGTATGGTCCGCGCGTCCTCGTTTCGACAGACACGCTGATGAAGACGGGCCTGGTGCAGCCGGGCGCGCTGGTGCGATGGCGTTATGCGCTGAAGCTGCCGGGCGACGCCGGTGCGGATAGCTCCGCGCTCGCGGCGTTCCGCGACCGCATCAAGAAAGAGATTCCCGAGGCGGGCTTCACCGTCGCGGACCGTCGCGATCCCTCGCCGCAGATCAGCCGCACGCTGGAGCGGCTGCGGCAGTTCCTGACGATGCTGGGCCTCGCTGCCTTGCTCGTTGGAGGCGTGGGCGTGGCGAATGCGGTGGCGACGTTCATCGATCGCCGCCGCAAGGTCATCGCCACGATGAAGAGCGTCGGCGCGACGAACCGCGTCGTCTTCACGCTGTTCCTCATGCAGGTCATGGTCATCGCCGTCGTCGGCATCGCCATCGGCGTGGTGCTCGGCTACCTGGTGCCGCTGCTGATCAACACGCTGTTCGGCGATGCATTGCCGATCCGCGCCACGCTGCGCGTGACACCGGCGAGCATCGGCCTCGGCGTCGTGTACGGCTTGCTAGTGGCCCTGCTGTTCACGCTGTGGCCGCTGGGCCGCGCCGAACTAGTGTCGCCCAGCGTGCTGTTTCGCGACGAGGTGTCGCCCGGCACCGGCCGTCCGCGCAACCTGATCGTCGGTCTGGTCGTCGCCGTTGCGGCGGCGCTCGTGGTGCTGGCGGTCTATCTCTCGGAGGCACGCCTCATCGCGCTTTATTTCTGCGCCGGCGTCACGGTCATCTTCGCCGTGTTCTGGGCGCTGGGTACGGCCGTCACGTGGGCCGCGCGCCGCATGCGCCGCCCGCGCACGCCGGAGTTGGCACTGGCCATCTCAAACCTGGGCGCGCCGGGCGGCCTGACGCGCTCGGTCGTGTTGTCTCTTGGTGCCGGCTTGTCGCTCTTGTCCGCCGTCGCGCTGGCCGATGCGTCGCTGGTGAGCGAACTGACGAGCCGCATGCCGGCCAGTTCGCCCAATTACTTCGTGCTCGATATCCCGAAGGGCGAGTATCCTGCCTTCACTGCGCTGATCGAAAAGGAAGTACCCGGCACCCACGTCGTCGACGCGCCGATGCTGCGCGGGCGGCTGATCAAGCTGGGCGACAAGAACGTGGAGGAGATCAAGGCGCCGCCGGAAGCGCAATGGGTGCTGAACGGCGATCGCGGCCTGACTTACTCGGCCACCTTGCCGGAAGGCTCCAAACTCGTCGCGGGCGAGTGGTGGGCGGCCGACTACAGCGGCGAGCCGCTCGTCTCGTTCGAGGCGGAGCTGGCCGACAAGCTGGGCGTCAAGATCGGCGACATGGTCACCGTCAACGTGCTCGGCCGCAACATCTCAGCCCGCATCGCCAATACGCGCGAGGTGAAGTGGGAGAACCTGAACCTCAACTTCGTGATGGTCTTTTCGCCGAACACGCTGCAAGGCGCCCCGCACAACCTGCTGGCGACGGTCACTCTGCCGAAATCGGCCGACCTGCAGACCGAGGTCGCGTTGTCGCGCACGCTCGGCAAGGTTTTCCCGGCCGTAACCGCAATCCGCGTGAAAGACGCGATCGATGCCTTCAATGCCATCTTCTCCAAGGTGATGATCGCCGTGCGCGTCGCCGGCGGCGTCACGCTGGTTGCAGGTGCCCTGGTGCTGGCGGGTGCGCTGGCGACGGCGCAGCGGCGCCGTGTGCTGGAGGCGGTAATCTTGAAGACGCTGGGCGCCACCCGGCGGCGCATCCTGACATCGCATTTCCTGGAGTACGGCCTGCTGGCGTCGATCACGGCCGGGATTGCCGTGATCCTCGGCGGCATCTGCGCGTACGTCGCCGTCGAGCATATCATGCAGATCCCGTTCGCTTTTTCGTGGGTGCCCGTGGTGGAGGTCCTGGCCTTGTCGCTCGGATTGGTGGCGCTGTTCGGCGGCATCGGCACGCTGGCCGTGCTTCGGGCGCGGCCGGTGCCTTATCTGCGCGCCGGCTGACGCGTCGCTGACGGGCTTGTCGCTTGTTTTCTCAAGCAGAACTCATGTTTGGGCTGGAATTTTATTCGTAATCCCGCTCTTGAATCGCCGTCAGCATGGGGACATATTCCAAACGCAAACTCAGGTTTGCAAAGAGCTTTTGAAAGGGATTGGATCAGATGGCTCTCGAAGACAGATATCCGCAGTCCGGCACGACGACACGCACCGACGTGCGGGTCGACGAGGGTCTGCGCGCGTACATGCTTGGCGTGTACAACTACATGGCCGCCGGCGTCGCCCTCACGGGCTTGATCGCATACGCCATGACGCTGGTGACGACCACGACGGACCCGTCGCTGGCCGTGGCAACGCTGCGCAACGGCACGATGCTGACGCAAACCGGCGTCGCCCTCTACGGCTCACCGCTGAAGTGGGTGATCATGCTGGCTCCGCTGGCGTTCGTGTTCTTCCTGTCGTTCCGCGTTCACAAGATGAGCGTCGGCGCGGCTCAGCTCTCGTTCTGGCTGTTCGCAGCCGTGATGGGTCTGTCGCTCTCGTCGATCTTCCTGGTCTACACGGGCCAGTCGATCGTGCAGGTGTTCTTCGTCACGGCAGCGGCGTTCGCGTCACTTAGCGTGTGGGGCTACACCACGAAGCGCGACATCTCGGGCTGGGGCTCGTTCCTGTTCATGGGCGTGATCGGCATCATCATCGCCGCGCTCGTGAACCTGTTCCTGCAGTCCAGCGCGCTGCAGTTCGCCATCTCGGCGATCGGCGTGCTGGTGTTCGCTGGCCTCACCGCCTACGACACGCAGCAGATCAAGGACGGCTACTACGAGATCCGCCACGACGCGACGCAGGTCGCCAAGGGCGCGATCATGGGTGCCTTGAGCCTCTACCTCGACTTCATCAACATGTTCACCTCGCTCCTCAGCCTCTTCGGCAGCCGCGAATAGTTGAACGACTGAGCAGTCGATACGAACTGACGAAGGCCCTGCCGCAAGGCGGGGCCTTTTTCGTTGGGAGTCTCTTCTTTGCATACTATGCTATACATTTTTGGCAAAATACGCATTTATGTCTAGTATTTTAGACGATATGATCACTCGTACAGCTAGTTTACTTGACAAAATCGATATAAAATGCCGAAATGCACAATATGCTAGACATAAATTCCGATGATTCCACGTTCTTTTCGACCGACGTTCGCTCAGCGCGCAAGCGGTTGGGTTTGACGCAGCATGAGCTCGCAACGCAGGCAAACGTTAGCCGCGCACTCATCGCAGCGTTGGAAGCAGGCACATTGCCCGAGCTTGGGTTTCGCAAGCTTCAGCGCATTCTGAACGTCGTCGGCTTGGATCTGCGGTTGACGACGCTGAACCATCGCAGGCCAACCATGGAAGACCTGCTCGCCGAAGAGTTGTCAGAAAATCGGCCAAAGCCATGATTCAGGTTTGGTCCGATAGTCGTCGGGCAGGTGTACTGGACAGATTGGGTGCCGCTGGGTCGACATTCGCTTATCAGCCGTCA
>JAKAXS010000343.1 GCA_021816505.1 Pseudomonadota bacterium | reverse complement strand
CCTGCTGCAGCTTCATGTTGATCGCGCACAGGAAGTCCACCGTCGTGCGGCCAGGCGTGCGATCTACCTGCTGCAGATACGTGGAGAGCAACGGCCCCGTGATGTCCGGCGTGAGATACGGCCCGAGTTCCTGCGTCAGCAACGCATCGTACTGGAACGGCCACCTCTCCGCGCTTTCCTCCAGGAAGAAATCGAACGGATTGATCACGGCCATGTCGGCGACGAGATCGACGGTCACCGAGAAATGATCGGTCGCCTCTGGCATCACCACGCGGCCCAGGAAGTTGCCGAACGGGTCCTGCTGCCAGTTGAGGAAGTGCGCCTTCGGTTCGATCGTCAGGGAATAGCTGACGATCGGCGTGCGGCAATGCGGCGCCGGCCTCAACCGAATGACCTGAGGCCCCATGCCGATGCGATTGTCATAGCGGTAGCTGGTGGCGTGGGTTAAGGCGACGTGCAATGCCATGGAGCCGTGACGTCCTTTCCGCTGCAAAGTCTTCCGCTTCGCCAGCTCGTGAACTCAAGCATGCATCATGCGTTATCGACCCCGGGCCCGACAGACAAGCATCAGCTTCAATGTTGGGCGAAGTTCCTTGCGACAACGCTCAATGGGCGGGCACAATGATGAAAGTTAAGCGTGCGAGTGCGAACTATTCGTGCAGGCCATGTCGTGCGAACGTGAAAGCATGCAATGAGTGAACTTCGGTGTGCCGCGTATCGGCGAAGCATGAGCGGCGGCAGATGAAGAACTTTGCGTGCGAGGCGTGCGGCAACAAGGTCTACTTCGAGAACGTCGCATGCGTTAAGTGCGGCCACGCCCTAGGGTTCCATCCCGAGACACAATCGATCGTCAGTCTCGTCGCCAATGCGCACGACAGCTCGCTTTATCGCCGCTTCTCGTCACCGGGCGAAACGCTGCGCTATTGCGCGAATGCGTTCTATGGCGTCTGCAATTGGCTGACGCCCGAGGGCGGCCACGATATGTGCCGCGCGTGCAGTCTAAACAGAACCATCCCGAACCTCTCCGAGTTCGGCAGCCTGCAAGCCTGGCGCGACATGGAGCGAGCCAAGAAGCGCCTCGTGTACTCGCTGCTTCGCTTTGGCCTGCCGTTCGAGGACGCTCTATCGCCGCAGGGGCCGCTCACGTTCAACTTCGTGCGCAGTGCCATGACCGGTCATCTCGACGGCGTCATCACGATCGACATCATGGAGGCCGATGCGGTGGAGCGTGAGCGGCAACGCCAGCAGTTCGGAGAGCCCTATCGCTCGTTGCTCGGCCATCTGCGGCACGAAAGCGGTCACTACTATTGGAACGTGCTGATCCACGCTGCGGGTCGCGTCGATGAGTTCCGGGCGTTGTTCGGTGACGAGCGTCCGGACTATTCGTCCGCGATCTCGCAGCACTACAGCGCGGGGCCGCCGGGCGATTGGCCGTATCGCCATGTCTCCGCCTACGCCAGCGCGCATGCGTGGGAAGACTGGGCGGAGACCTGGGCGCACTACCTGCACATGGTCGACACGCTGGACACGGCCGAAGCCTCGGGCATGGAGCCGCGCACGGCGGGCCTCGCATTCGGCACCGCGTGGCCGTTCAAAACGTACGACATCTATCGCGAGGAAACCTTCGATGCCCTGATGGAGCGCTGGATTCCGCTGACGCTCGCCATGAACGGCCTCAACCGCAGCATGGGTCACGAGGATTTCTACCCGTTCGTCATCCCGGGTCCCGCCGTCGAGAAGCTCGCGTTCGTGCATCGCGCGATCCGCGAAAGACCGTCGTGACGCGATCGCCTCAGACTAGCGGGTCTCCTCGGCCGAGCGATTGTAGACGTCGTCCGAACGGATGATGTCGTCTTCGCCGAGATACGTTCCCAACTGAACCTCGATCAACTCAAGCGGGACCTTGCCGGGGTTTTCCAACCGGTGCCACTGCGTGGAGGTGATGAAGACGCTTTCGTTTTCCCGCACGAGCCGCTCCTCGCCGTCGATGACGACGCGCGCTGTTCCCTGCACCACGACCCAGTGCTCCGACCGATGGTGATGCATTTGCGTCGACAGGCGGCCGCCGGGTCTGACGTGCAGCAGCTTGACCTGAAAGCGCGTGCCGGCGTTGAGCGTTTCGAAATAACCCCAAGGCCGGGCGTTGCGCACGTGCTGCGCGTGCTGCGGCCGTTTGGTGCGCTTGAGTTCGGTCACCATCCTCGACACGTCTTGCGTGCGGCTTTTGTCGGCGACCAGGACGGCATCGGACGTCTCGACGATCACGAGGTCCTTGACGCCGATCGTCGACACGAGACTGGTCGCTGCATGGACGTAGCAATTGCTGCTGTCGATCAGCACGGCGTCGCCCTGCACGGCATTGCCACGGTCGTCGCGAGGAGAGCTTTCCCAGAGGGACGACCACGATCCCGCGTCCGTCCAACCGACGGAAAGCGGGTACATCGCCGCCAGCGACGTGCGCTCCATGACGGCATGATCGACCGAGATCGACGGTGACGCGGCATAGGCCTTGGGATCGAGACGAAGGAACTCAAGATCCTTGGTCGCCGCGTTGAGCGACGCTTCCGCAGCCTCGAGAACTTGCGGTTCGTGGCGGCCGACCTCTTCCAGGAACGTCTCTGCATGCAGCACGAAGATGCCGCTGTTCCAGAAATGCTGGCCGTCCGAGCAGTAGGCTTGCGCGCGCTCGCTGTCGGGCTTCTCAAAGAATGACACGACGTCGAAGGCGTTCGCGTGCCCAGCCAGCGGTGCGCCGCGGCGGATATAGCCGTATCCCGTGTGCGGCTCCGTCGGCGTGATTCCGAAGAGCGCCAGCTTGCCCTTGGCAGCTATGGCGGCCGTGTCGCGCACAGCCTGCACGAACGTGGGCACATCCTTGATCAGATGATCCGACGGCATGACCGCGATGACGGCGTTCTTGCTGAGCCGGGAGGCGACGAGCGCCGCCACCGTGATTGCCGGCGCGGTGTTTTTCGCAACAGGCTCCAGGATGATGCTGTGGGGCGCGATGCCCGCCTTCTCCAACTCGTCGCGGATCAGGAAGCGGTGTTCCTTGTTGCACATCAGGATCGGCGACTGGAATCCGGCAACGCTGTGCAGGCGTGTCAGCGTGGCACCAAGCAAGCTGGTCTGGTCGTCCTTGAAGAAAGGAATGAACTGTTTCGGGTACATCTCCCGCGACAGGGGCCACAGACGTGTCCCTGAACCGCCGGAAAGAATGACCGGATAGATGGCCTGCATCGCGAAATCCTCTGCGTCCTTCCCGCGAGCATACATCATAACGATACGGCAAGCTCAGGCCTGCGCTTTGCGGGGGGCAGGCAACTCGCGATAACGGTTAAGAGCCGCGGTTGCTTACGCCCTGACGGACCGGAAACGAGGCAAAACCACGACACCGGCGATGATGCCGGAGCGCCGGCATTCGGCTGTTTCGTCTTCCGCGGGAGCGCCACTTCGCACTTGTCAACCGGCGGGCCAAAATCCTATGAACGGACCAGACCGCTGGCGTCGCGGGCGTAGTTCAATGGTAGAACGGCAGCTTCCCAAGCTGCATACGTGGGTTCGATTCCCATCGCCCGCTCCAGGTCTTCATTTTCAATCACATCCGTAGTCGCGGGAGTTCCCCGGACGAACGTCCGTGAGGCGCACATCAGTCGCGACCAAATCGTGCGCGCTAGGCCAATCGTACTATGGCCCGCGGGCCTCCATCCCCAACTATGCGCACTCGGCAACTTGCGCTTTACCAGGATGTTCGAGAAATTTATCGATCGGTTGATTTTTTGCCTTGAACGCAACTCATTACAGTATGGCGCGCTGCGGCGTGCATTAGGTCTTCAAGCTAGCGAGAGGCGCGGATGCCGCCAGCACTTCCCATTCTCAACGACACGAAATACGCCGGAGCGTGGTTCGAGCACGGTCATCCCTTCAACGATGCCGCCTACTCGCTCGTCAACGACGCGCCGTTGATGGCCGCGAAGATGACGCGCTACGAAGAGGTGCTGGCCGAGATGGAGGCGGCGCTTTGCGA
>JAKAXS010000342.1 GCA_021816505.1 Pseudomonadota bacterium | reverse complement strand
ATCGATTGGCATGGGGGCGCATGACCGTAGTCCTCGGCGAGGTAGGCCAGGTTGTCGACGATGTTGCGGTAGCAGAAGTGCAGCGAGCGCGGCATGCGGCCGTTGAGGATCAGATAGTCGGCGATGTTTCCGGGCCGGTACTCGACGTCGTAGACCCAGCGATAGGAACGATGTGCGGAGACCGAGCGCAGGATGGATTCCCATTGGTAGTTGTCCAGCGTGGTGCCGACGTACGATACCGACGGCAACAGGACGTAATACTTCACGTCGAGGATGCGGGCGGTGTTGTCGGCGCGCTCGACGAAGGTGCCGATGCGCGCGAAGTTGAAATTCTCGTTACGCAGCATTGTTCCGTGGAACGCGCCGCGCATCAGCGCCGTCAACCGCTTGATCTGATCCAGGACGGGCGGCAGATCGCTCTCCGGGATGGGATCGGCCAGCGCCTGACGCAACGTCATCCAGGCCTCGTTCACGCTCTCCCAGGATTCGCGCGTCAGCGCGGTGCGCACCATGCGCGCGTTGGAGCGCGCCAGCTCGATGCACGTTGCGACCGACGAGGAATTGTCGCGGTCGCGCAGCAGATAGTCAGACACGGTGTGGGCCGAGAACGTGTCGTGCTTGCCGGCGAAACCGATTTCCGCGCCGGCACTCACGACGACCGACGACCATTCCTCCGGCGCGTCCGACGTCTTGGTGAGCGCCATGCGCAATCCCGCGTCGACGATGCGGGCCATGTTCTCGGCTCGCTCGATGTAGCGGTGCATCCAGAAAAGACCGTTTGCCGTGCGCCCCAGCAACATGTTCGTTCGTCGACCTTTCCCCGTTAGCGATAGTCGTCCAGAACCCACGTGTCCTTGGTGCCGCCGCCCTGGCTGGAGTTGACGACGAGCGAACCTTCCTTCAACGCGACGCGCGTCAGGCCACCGGGCGTGATGCGAATGCGGTCCGAGACGAGAACGAACGGCCGCAGGTCCACGTGACGCGGCGCCAGACCTTTCTCGGTCAGGATCGGCGTGGTCGACAGGGCGAGCGTTGGTTGCGCGATGTAGTTGGAAGGGTTCGCTTTCAGCTTCGCGCCGAAGTCCTCCAGTTCCTTCTTGGACGCGGCCGGGCCGACGAGCATGCCGTAGCCGCCCGAGCCGTGCACTTCCTTGACGACGAGTTCGTCGAGGTGCTCGAGCACGTACTTTAGGCTGGACGCTTCCGAGCAGCGCCAGGTCGGCACGTTCTCCAGGATGGCTTTGCGGCCGGTGTAGAACTCGATGATCTCCGGCATGTAGGAGTAGATCGCCTTGTCGTCGGAGATGCCGGTGCCGGGTGCGTTGGCGATCGTGATGTTGCCCGCGCGATAGACGTCCATGATGCCGGCCACGCCGAGCGTGGATTCCGGCCGGAACGTCAGCGGGTCGAGCCAGGCGTCGTCGACGCGGCGGTAAAGCACATCGATCGGCTGATAGCCCTGCGTGGTGCGCATCGCCACGCGGCCGTCCATGACCTTGAGATCGCTGCCTTCGACCAGTTCGACGCCCATCTGGTCGGCGAGAAAGGCGTGCTCGAAGTAGGCTGAATTGTAGATGCCGGGCGTCAACACGGCGACCGTCGGCGTGGTTTTGCAGCCGGGTGGCGCGACTGCCGCCAGCGACTGGCGCAGCAGCTTGGGATAGTTCTCGACCGGCAGCACCTTCACGCGATGGAACAGCTCGGGAAACAGCTGCATCATCGTCTCCCGGTTCTCCAGCATGTAGGAGACGCCGGACGGCGTACGCGCGTTGTCTTCCAGAACATAGAACTGGTTCTCGGCGGTACGCACGAGGTCCACGCCGATGACGTGCGTGTAGACGTTGCCGGCGGGCTTGACGCCGATCATTTCCGGCAGGAACGCCGCGTTGTTGGCGATCAGTTCCTTCGGGATCCGGCCGGCGCGGACGATCTCCTGGCGATGATAGATGTCGTCGAGAAACGTATTGAGCGCGACGACGCGCTGCTCGATGCCTTGCGAAAGCCGGCGCCATTCCTGGCCGGAGAGGATGCGGGGGACGATGTCGAAAGGTATCAGCCGCTCGGCCGCTTCTTCGTCGCCGTAAACCGCGAAGGTGATGCCCGTCTTGCGGAAGACGATTTCGGCGTCACGCGCCTTTTGCGCCAGCTTGGCCGGATCCTGTGTGTCCAGCCAGGTTTTCAACGCTTCGTAGGGCGCCCTCACCCCGTCGGCATGCACCAGCATCTCGTCGAATGGTTTCACGCACGTCCCCTTCGCATGCGCATCATTCCAGCTGCGTTCGCCACAAATTGCAAGGAAGATCTTCTAATTTTTAGGCAGCTTTCGCTGCTGCTTATGGATTAGGCACAAACAGATCGTTTGCGCACGTCGCAAGCAACAACTGCCGAAAAATCGCGCCGTTCCAGCGTCGCTGCGAAATATTGTTTGGGATCAGGACGCGCGGAGGATCTTCGGCGGGCCGATCAGGCGGGCCGCGTCGGCGGCTGGCAGCGGGGGACTGAAATAGTAGCCCTGCCCGTAGGTGGCACCCAGCGCCTGAGCGGCCGACAACTGCGCGAAGGTCTCTATGCCCTCGACCGTGGACGACCGGTTCAGCGTCTTCGCCAGGTCCAGCATGGCGCGCATGATTTCCGCGTTCTCATTGCGCAAGGCGAAGCGCGCGATGAACGACTTGTCGATCTTGATGCCGGCGAGCGGGAACGTGGCCAGATAGTTGAGGGACGAGTAGCCCGTGCCGAAGTCATCCATGCTCAGGCTCAGGCCCAGCGCATTCAGTTGCTCCAAACGCTGCTTGGTCTGTTGCGTGTCGCTCAGCAAGGCCGTTTCGGTGATCTCCAGCTCGAGGCGCGCCGGTGGCAGCCCGCTGTCGCGCAACGCGCGCTCGACGGTTTGCACCACGTGGGCGTGGCTCACCTGGATCGGGGAGAGGTTGACGGCGACCGCGATGTCCGATGGCCATTCCATCGCTTGGCGGCAGGCTTCGTTCAGTGCCCAGGCGCCAATCTCGTTGATGAGGCCGATCTCTTCGGCGACCGGCAAAAACGCCGCCGGGCTGAGCAGCCCCTTGTCGGGATGACGCCAGCGAATGAGCGCCTCGAACCGTGCAAGCTTGAGGCCCGCCAGCTCGTAGACGGGCTGGTAGTATAGCGTCAGCTCGTTGTTCTTGATGGCCTTGCGCAGGCCCATCTCGACCAGGCTGCGCTGCTCCATCCGGTCTTGCATCTCGAGCTCGAAGACCTTGAAGCCGTTGCGGCCGGCGGCCTTCGCGTCATACATCGCGAGATCCGCGCAGCGCATGATCTGCTCGCTATCCGTCTGCGAAGACAATGGAGCAGCGATGCCGATGCTGACTCCTACCGTCACGGTCCGCTCCAGGACGAAGAACGGCTGGCCCAGCTCGTCCAGCATGCGCACGGCGATCGCTTCGGCCTCCCCGATGTGGAGGACGTTTGCCGCCACGATGCAGAATTCATCGCCCCCAAGGCGCGCGACGAGATCTCCCGGCCTGATGCAGCGGCGCAGCCGCTCGGCGACCTGTCTCAGCAGTTCGTCTCCGAACTTATGTCCCAACGTATCGTTGACGACCTTGAACCGGTCGAGATCAAGCAGCAGCACCGCCCATGATGCACACCCGGTCCGCTGGCTCGCCAAGACGACGTTGTTGAGCTTGTGCAGGAAGGCACGGCGATTGGCGAGGCCGGTCAGCGAGTCATGCAGTGCGATGTGTTCGATGCGCGCCTGCGCCTGATGGGTCTCGCTGAGTGCTGCCGTCAACTTCTCGACGGCCTCGGATTTGCTGCGGATCAACCGGTTGGCGGTGCCGATCAACGCAAGCAGAAACATCCAGAAGCTCAGCGAAAGACAACCCAGCAAGGCATACTGGCCGGTGTCGTCAGCCAAGCTGAAGGATGTCAGGGCCGAGGGAAGGAGTATGACGGAGCAATAGGTGACGGCCGCACGCTCAAGCGGGGCAAGCAGGATCGCGCCGCTCGCCGCCATGCCTACGCCCAGCGCAATCAGAATGATCT
>JAKAXS010000341.1 GCA_021816505.1 Pseudomonadota bacterium | reverse complement strand
CGTGCCCGGCGACTGGCTGGTGGAGAGCAAGTCGTTGAAGCTTTATTTAGCCGCGTTCCGCAACCACGGAGCGTTTCACGAGGATTGCACCGTGGCGATCGGCAAGCGGCTGGTGGAGCTGCTGCAGCCTCGCTTCCTGCGCATCGGCGGCTATTGGTATCCGCGCGGCGGCATTCCCATCGACGTGTTCTGGCAGACCGGGACTCTGCCCGAAGGTGCGTGGCTGCCGGACCAGGGTGTCGCGCCGTATCGCGGACGGGGCTGATCCTCGCTTTCCGCGGCTCTCAAAAGGAAAAGGCCGGAAAATCCGGCCTTCTTTGTCGGTTACTGGCGCCTCAGTACCTGCGGATCAGGCCAACGAGCCGGCCCTGGATGTCCACCTGGTCTGGTCCGAAGATGCGGGTCTTGAACTCGGGGTTTGCGGCTTCGAGCGCGATGGTCGAGCCCTTCTTGCGCAGCCGCTTGAGTGTCGCCTCTTCCTTTTCGACGAGCGCGACGACGATGTCGCCGTTCTCAGCCGAGTCGCAGCGGCGGATGATGACCGTATCGCCGTCGTGAATGCCGGCCTCGATCATCGAGTCGCCTTTGACCTCCAGCGCGAAGTGCTCGCCGTTCGTCAGTAAGTCGGGCGGGCAGGCGATGTCGTGGCTGTGGCTCTGGATGGCGGAGATCGGCACGCCGGCCGCGATGCGCCCCATCACGGGAATCGAGACGGTACGGCTGTCGATGACGTGCGACGGAGGCACGTCGATATTTCGGGATTTGCCGCGACTGCCCTCGATCACACTGGGCTGGAAACCCATGCGCTTGGGCGCGCCGCTGGCCGCCTCCGAACTCTCGGGCAGCTTGATCACTTCGATTGCGCGGGCGCGATGCGGCAGACGGCGTATGAACCCGCGCTCTACCAGCGCCGTGATAAGGCGGTGGATACCCGATTTCGACTTGAGATCGAGGGCGTCCTTCATCTCGTCGAACGACGGGGGCACACCTTCGTCCTGCATGCGTTCGTGAATGAACAGCAGCAGCTCTTTTTGTTTCTGCGTCAGCATCTCATCGCTCCGGTGTCGGGTGCCGGCCAAAATGGTTCGTGGCTCCCCGTACGCGGCACACACGCAATCCCGCAGGCAAAGCCTAAGCCGTGCATGGACAAAGCGTGAATGTACACTACCTGTTCGCTGGATGTTCCGCAAGTGCAACTCCGCCACGGTCAGAAGGCGGATCGTCAGAGGCGCAGGATTGCGACCTCATCGCCCGCCTCAGCAGCATCGGCGTCTGGCGCGCGGACGATGAGGCAGCCGGCGGAGGCGAGTAGGGAGAGGGCGGCGCTGTCCTGAGAGAGCAGGGGCGCGACAGTGGGGAGGCTTGCGCCACGCAGGGTCAAGCTGGCGCGCATGTAATGCTGGCGGTGACCGTTGGCTTCCAGAGGAGTGGAAAGAACGGCGGGCTCGAGACCGGTCGGCGCCTCAAGCCCAAGCAACGCCCGGATGAGCGGCACCAAAAACACGCGAGCCGTGACGAGACAGGAGACCGGATTGCCCGGCAGGCCGAGCACGCGTTGCGTACCGCGATGGCCGAACATCAGGGGTTTGCCCGGCCGCATGGCGATCCGCCAGAAATCGAGCATCACGCCGGCGTCTTTCAGCGTGGGGCCGACGAGATCGTGATCCCCGACTGACGCGCCGCCGACCGTTACCAGCACGTCGGCATCGGCCGCCTCGGCGATCTTTGCAGCGAGCGCCTCGCGCGTGTCGCGGGCGATGCCGAGAAGCAGCGGTTGCCCGCCTGCGGCTTCCACCATCGCAGCCAGACCATAGGAGTTCGACGACACGATCTGATGCTCGGCGGGCGTGGTGCCGGGCTCGACCAACTCATCGCCGGTGGCGAGAATGGCGACGACGGGTTTGCGCCTGACGGGCAGCGTGCCGTGACCTGCCGCCGCCGCCAGCGCGATCGCGCGCGCGTCGAGGACGCGATCCGCGCCGAGCAAGGGAAGCCCCTCGGCGAAATCGAAGCCGCGTTTGCGGATGTGCTGGCCGATAGACCCGGCTTCCTTGACCAGGATGCCGTCGCCGTCGCGCTCGGTATCTTCCTGGATGATGATGCAGTCGGCGCCTGCCGGCACCGGCGCGCCGGTGGAAATGCGCGCGCACTGGCCCGCGCCAATGGTTCCTGAATATCCGTGACCGGCAGCGGACTCGCCAATTCGCACTAGGCGCACCGGAACATGCGCTACGTCGCCGGTACGCACGGCGTAGCCGTCCATCGCGGAGCAATCGAACGGTGGCTGCGTGAGACGAGCGGCAATGTCGGCGGCGAGTATGCGCGTGTTGGCCTCAAGCAGCGGGACAGGTTCAATCTCGGTGGGCGTCACGTTTGCCAGAACGCGCGCCAAGGCGTCGGCGACAGGCAAAAGGCTCATGGCTCAGCCCTTGGCCTGCGTCTGCGGCGTGGCGGTGAACGAGCCTGATTTACCGCCGTGCTTTTCCAACAGCCGCACGCCGGAAAAGCTCATCTCGCGATCGACGGCCTTCAGCATGTCGTAGATGGTCAGGCAGGCCACGCTGACGGCCGTCAACGCTTCCATCTCGACCCCCGTCTGGCCGGTGACGGCGACCGTCGCTTCGACGCGAATGCCGGAAGGCTGATCGCTCGGCGCGAAGTCGACGCTCGCCTTCGTAATCATCAGCGGATGACACAGCGGGATCAGCTCGTGCGTGCGCTTGGCGGCCATGATGCCGGCGATGCGCGCGGTGGCGAGCACGTCGCCCTTCTTGGCCGTGCCGGTCTCGATCAATTTCAGCGTGGCCGGACACATGGAGACGAAGCCCTCGGCAGTGGCGCTGCGTTGCGTCACTTCCTTGGCGCCGACATCGACCATGCGGGCTTCGCCCTTGTCGTTGAGATGCGTCAGCTTGCTCATGCCGCCGCTCCCGCGTGCCCGCCGAGCAGCGTGCGCGTGGCCGCCGTCACGTCGGCCTGGCGCATCAAGCTTTCGCCGACCAGGAACGTGTTGACGCCCACGCGCTGCAAGCGGGCGATATCGGCGGGCGAGAAGATGCCGCTTTCGCCGATGACGATGCGGTCCTGCGGCACGCGCGGCGCCAGGCGTTCCGTCGTGGCCAGCGTCGTCTCGAAGGTCTTCAGATTGCGGTTATTGATGCCGATCAGGCGGCACGGCAGACCCAGCGCCCGGTCCAGTTCTTCGTCGTCGTGCACCTCGACGATGGCATCCATGTGCCAATCGGCAGCCGCCGCGGCGAGTTCGGCTGCAAGACCATCGTCGACCTCGGCCATGATGATCAGGATGCAATCGGCACCCCAGGCACGCGCCTCGACGACTTGGTAGGGATCGACCATGAAGTCCTTGCGCAGAGCGGGCAGGCGCACGGCATCGCGCGCCTTGGTGAGGAATTCGGGCGCGCCTTGGAACGACGGCGTATCGGTGAGCACGGAGAGGCACGCGGCGCCGCCCGCTTCGTACGCCTTGGCCAGCGATGGCGGATCGAAGTCGGCACGGATCAGGCCCTTCGACGGCGAAGCCTTCTTGATCTCGGCGATGAGGGCGGGACGGCCTGCTGCGTGCTGGGCTTCCAAGGCGCCGGTGAAGGACCGCACCGGTCCGGCGGAACGCGCGTACTCGGCCATCACCTGCAGCGGATTTTCCGCCTTGGCGCGTGCCACTTCCGCGAGCTTGTATTGCGTGATTTTTTCGAGAATGTCGGACATGGCCGGAGATATAGCGTGCACGGGGACGAGTGGCTACGGCGGGCTGCGTTAACGCTTTAAGCGGCGCGGCGGCTATTGTGCCGAGGAGGGAGCCTTCGGCACGGGTTCCGCCTCGCCATCCACGAACGCGTTGCCCTGCGCGGGCGGGGGAACGTAGGCGTCGTTGGTCTGCTCTTTTTTCTTGGCCTTGGGCTTGGTTTTCGCCTTCACGGGCTTTTCGGCCGGCGCTTCGGCGTCCGGTGTCGGCAAGTCCAACTGCGGAATTTCGAAGACAGCTTCCTCGCGCTGCTTCTTGCCCTTCTTCTTGGTGACCTTGGGT
>JAKAXS010000340.1 GCA_021816505.1 Pseudomonadota bacterium | reverse complement strand
CGATCTCCACCGGCTCGGGCGTCGAGGCAGCTTGGTCCAATCTGCTCGCGGGCCAGAGCGGTGCGCGACGCATCACCGAGTTTCAAGTCGACGACATGACGGCGCAGATCGCCTGCTTCGTGCCGCGCGGATCCCAGTCAGAAGGCAAGTTCAATCCCGACGATTGGATGGAGCCGAAGGAGCAGCGCAAGGTCGACGACTTCATCATCTACGCCGTTGCCGCAGCCGACCAGGCACTCGCCGACAGCGGATACAAACCCGAGACGACGGAGCAGCAAGAGCGCACCGGCGTTCTGATCGGCTCGGGCATCGGCGGGCTTTCCGGAATCGCCGACACGTCGATCCTGCTGAAGGAGAAGGGTCCGCGTCGCGTCTCTCCATTCTTCATTCCGGGCCGCCTGATCAACCTCGCCTCGGGCCACGTCTCGATCAAGCATAAGCTTAAGGGGCCGAACCACGCCGTCGTCACCGCGTGCTCGACGGGCTCGCATGCCATCGGCGACGCGGCGCGCCTCATCGCGCTGGGCGATGCCGACGTGATGGTTGCCGGCGGTGCCGAAAGCCCGATCTGCCGCATCGCAGTTGCGGGCTTCGCCGCCTGCCGAGCGCTCTCGACGAATTTCAACGACGCACCGACGAAGGCTTCGCGCCCCTACGACAAGGATCGCGACGGCTTCGTCATGGGCGAAGGCGCCGGCATTGTGATCCTGGAAGACTACGATCACGCCAAAGCCCGTGGCGCACGCATCTATGCCGAGGTGATCGGCTACGGCCTGTCGGGTGACGCCTATCACATCACCGCGCCGGAAGAGACGGGCGACGGTGCATTCCGCTGCATGAAGGCGGCTTTGAAGCGCGCCGAGATCGACGTCAGCGACATCGACTACGTCAACGCTCACGGGACATCGACCCCGATGGGCGACGAGATCGAGCTTGGCGCCGTCGAACGTCTGTTCGGCAACGCCGCGGCGAAGATTGCGATGTCGTCGACGAAGTCGGCGACAGGTCATCTGCTGGGTGCCGCAGGCGCGGTCGAGGCTGTGTTCTCGATTCTCGCCATCCGCGACAACATCGCTCCGCCCACGCTCAATCTGGATAATCCATCGGTCAGCACGGCCATCGACCTCGTCCCTCACACCGCCCGGAAGATGACGATCGACACCGTGCTGTCGAACTCGTTCGGCTTCGGCGGAACCAACGCTTCGCTGATCATGCGGCGCGCGGCCTGACGCGCAGCGCAAGGCCAGCAAAGGCTGCCTTTTCGGTGATCACGCCGCGTTGCGCTCGGGGCATCGTCGCCGCAACAGCCTTTTGCCATAATTTCCGGTACGTTAAAGGCCGGGGACGTCGGCCTGCATTGCGCCAACGGGCCATCAAGGGGAACGCACCGCATGTCGCGTGCAAGACTGTCGAGCGCTGAACCGTCATGACCACACGCCGCGATCGGCCGCCAAATCTGCCGGCTCGACACAACGTGCGCCCGCGCAGCCCGTCAGAGGCGCTCGAGCCGCGCCGTGCACCGTCCCGGCCGCGCGGCGGCAAGATCCGCAACGAAAGCCCACGCGTCAGCGGTTTCGTGAAGCTGCTCAGCGGGCTCTTCACGCTCTGTCTCGTCGGCATGGGTGCATTCGCCGCGACTGGCGCGATGCTCTATCACCTCTACGAAAAATCAGGTCCGCTGGAAGTGTCGCGCACGGTGGCGATTCCCAAAGGCGAGGGCCGCATTGAAATCGCCGAGCGGCTGGAACGCGAAGGCGTCATCTCCAATCGCTGGGCGTTCGTCGCCAGTCATCTGATGCAAAGTTGGATCGGCCGCGGCGCGAAGAACCTCGATCTCAAGGCCGGTGAGTACGAGATCAAGAAGAACGCCAGCATCCGCGAGGTCGTGGAGACGATCGCTCAGGGCAAATCCGTCCTCTACAAAATCTCGCTGCCCGAAGGTCTGACGAGCCAGCAGATCGTGGAGCGCCTGAAGGCGGAGCCGAACCTGACCGGCGACATCGCCGAGGTGCCGGCCGAGGGAGCGTTGCTGCCGGATACGTATCGCTTCTCGAAAGGGATGGCGCGCCAGGAGATCCTGGATCGCATGAAGGCCGAACAGCAGCGTTTGATCGCCAGCCTTTGGGAAACGCGACAGCCGGATCTGCCGATCGACACGCCGGAGAAGGCGATCATCCTGGCCTCGATCGTCGAAAAGGAAACCGGGCGCGCCGACGAGCGGCAGCGCGTGGCCGGCGTATTCGTCAATCGCCTGCGCAAGCCGATGCGCCTGCAATCGGATCCGACGATCATCTACGGGATCGTGGGTGGGCAGGGCAGCCTTGGCCGCTCCATCACGCGCGCCGACATCGAACAGAAGACGGCCTACAACACCTACACCATCAACGGCCTGCCGCCGGGGCCGATCTGCAACCCAGGGCGCCCGGCGCTGGAAGCCACGCTCAACCCGGCCAAGACGAAGGACCTCTACTTCGTCGCCGACGGCACGGGCGGGCACCAGTTCTCCGAAAACCTCAACGACCACAACGATGCGGTCGCGAACTGGCGCAAGGTCGAGCGCGATGCGCGCGCGAAGGAAGCAGCGGAGGAGAAGGCGGAGGCTGCGGCGAAACCGGGACAGACGCCCGCACCCGGCGGTGTTCCAAGTCCGCCGGCGGAAGATGCAGCGGCTGAAGCCACGCCAGCTGCGGCACCGGTCGCCCCGACAGCACAGGCCGCGACGGCCTCGAACATTCCTCTGCCGGTCCGCAAACCGAAACGTTGACGTTTCTTCCCGCGCGGTCGCTTGCTTGTTGCCGGCTGGCGAACCCGATATAGATCAGCCCGCAACGATGGCGTCGATCAGGGCTGCGAATGACGTTGAAAAGCATGACGGGTTTCGCCCGCCGCGACGGCAGCGCCGGGACGGCGACGTGGGCGTGGGAAATCCGCAGCGTCAACGGGCGTGGACTGGACGTCCGCCTGCGCATGCCGCCCGGATACGAGGCGCTGGAACCCAAGGTCCGTGAAGCCGTCGCCAAACAGCTGACGCGCGGCAGCGTGTCGGTCAATCTCACGGTCAGCCGGCAGTCGGCGTTGAGCGAGATCAAGCTCAACGAAGCGGCGCTGGCGCAAGTCATCAAGGCCGCCGAACGCGTGCGCCAGCTGACCGGTGGCGAACCCGCGCGCACCGAAGCGCTTCTCGGCCTCAAGGGTGTCCTTGAGATTTCCGACGAGACCGACGCGCCGGACGTACTGGAAGCGACGCACGCGGCGATGATGAAAAGCTTCACCGACGCTTTGGCCGGCGTTGCATCCGCGCGCGCCACCGAGGGCGAACGCCTTGCGGTTATCATTGCCGGACAGATCGCGGAGATCGAGCGCCTGACGGCCTTCGTCGAAGGCTCTCCCGCCCGTACGCCCGATGCGATCGCCAAGCGCTTGAAGGACCTCGTCGGGCGCCTGATTGAAGCCGACAACGGCTTCGACCCGGCGCGCTTGCATCAAGAGGCCGTCTTGATCGCCACGCGCGCCGATGTCGAAGAAGAACTCCGGCGCCTCCATGTGCACATTGCCGCTGCACGTGACCTGATGGTGGAGCCCGGCGCGGTGGGGCGCAAATTCGATTTCCTCGCGCAGGAGTTCAACCGCGAAGCCAATACGCTATGCTCCAAGGCGAACGACACCGAGATCACCAAGGCGGGCATGGCTCTGAAGGTCGTGATCGATCAAATGCGCGAGCAGGTGCAGAACCTTGAGTGAAGACCAGCACATCACACCGCGCATCGCACGCAGGGGCTTGCTGCTCGTGCTCTCCTCGCCGTCGGGCGCGGGCAAGACCACGCTGGCGCGCGCACTGCTGGAGGCCGACGGCGGCATTCACCTGTCCGTCTCCGTGACTACGCGCCAGCCCCGTCCCGGCGAGATCGACGGCAAGGACTATCACTTCATTGATCAGGCGCAGTTTGATCGGCTGCGCGACGCCGGCGAACTGCTCGAGTGGGCGCAGGTGTTCGACAACGCCTACGGCACGCCAAGCGCGGCCGTGGAGCAAGCGCTGGAGATCGG
>JAKAXS010000339.1 GCA_021816505.1 Pseudomonadota bacterium | reverse complement strand
AGGGCAACTTCGGCAACATCGACGGCGATAACCCGGCCGCCGACCGCTACACCGAAGCCCGGCTCACCACGGTGGCCGCTGAGCTGCTCGACGGCATCGACGAAGACACGGTGGACTTCCGCCCGAACTACGACGGCCGCGAGCAGGAGCCTTCCGTGCTCCCGGCTGCGTTCCCGAACCTCCTCGCCAACGGCTCGGCCGGCATTGCCGTCGGCATGGCGACGAACATCCCGCCGCATAACGTGCATGAGCTGTGCGACGCGCTGTTGCATCTCATCAAGTATCCGAACGCGACGATCGAGAAGCTCGTCGAGTTCATTCCTGCACCCGATTTCCCGACGGGCGGCATCATCGTCGAGCCGCGCGAACAGATCCTGGAAGCCTACAAGACGGGCCGCGGCGGATTCCGCCAGCGCGCCAAATGGGAAAAGGAAGACACCGGTCGCGGCACCTACCAGATCGTCGTCACCGAGATTCCCTATCAGGTGCAGAAAGCCAAGCTCGTCGAGAAGCTGGCCGAACTGCTCACCGAAAAGAAGCTGCCGCTGCTCGGCGACGTGCGCGACGAGAGCGCCGAGGAGATCCGCCTCGTGCTGGAGCCCAAGAGCCGCACGGTCGATCCCGTGCTGCTGATGGAAAGCCTGTTCCGCTTGACGGAACTGGAGGTTCGCTTCGGCCTCAACATGAACGTGCTTTCGGCCAGCCAGATCCCCAACGTGCTGGGCCTGCGCGACGTGCTGAAGCAATGGCTGGAACACCGCGTCGACGTGCTGGTGCGGCGCTCTCAGTTCCGCCTGAAGAAGATCGAACATCGCCTCGAAGTGCTCGACGGCTACCTGATCGCCTACCTCAATATCGACGAGGTGATCCGCATCGTCCGTTTCGAGGACGATCCCAAGGCGAAACTGATCGCCAAGTTCAAGCTGACGGACGTGCAGGCCGAAGCCATCCTGAACCTTCGCCTGCGGTCGCTCGCGAAGCTTGAGGAAATGGAGATCACGGCGGAGCACGACAAGCTCTCCAAGGAGCGCCGCGAGCTGAAGGCGCTGCTGAAGTCCGACGATATGCAGTGGGAGCGCATCACCGACGAGGTGAAGGCCACGCGCGATCGCTATTCGAAGAAGACCGAACTCGGCCGCCGTCGTTCTGCGCTCGCAGACGCACCGACCATCGACGTCGATCTCGACCAGGCGATGATCGAAAAGGAACCGATCACCGTCATCCTGTCCGAAAAGGGCTGGATCCGCGCCATGCGCGGTCATCTCGAAGACCTGGCGAAGCTGGATTTCAAGCAGGGTGACAGCCTCAAGCGCGCCGTGAAAGCCTCGACCACCGACAAGCTTCTGGTGTTCGGCACCAACGGCCGCTTCTTCACGATCGAGGGCAGTCAGCTTCCGGGCGGCCGCGGCCATGGCGAACCGCTGCGTCTGATGGTCGACATGGAAGAGAACCACGACTTCGTCGACATGTTCGTCTACGAACCGGGCCGCAAGCTACTCGTCGCCACCACCGGGGGCTACGGCTTCATCGTGCCTGAGGACGAGGTGGTCGCGTCCACCCGCAAGGGCAAGCAGATCCTGAACGTCAGCGAGCCGGAAGAGGCGAAGATCTGCGTGCCCGTCGATGGCGACCACGTGGCCTGCGTATCCGACAGCCGCAAGCTCATCATCTTCCCGCTCGACGAGGTGAACGAGATGACGCGCGGCAAGGGCGTCATCCTGCAGCGCTCGAAGGACGGCGGCCTCGCCGACGTCCGCGTCTTCGCGAAGAAGGAAGGCCTCACCTGGCTCGACAGCGCCGGCCGCACCTTCACGCTGACGTGGAGCGACCTGAAGGAATGGGTCGGCCAGCGTTCGCAGTCCGGCCGCGTCGTGCCGAAAGGCTTCCCACGCTCCAACAAGTTCGGGCCGTCATTCTGATCCATTGGTGAGAACCCGGCAGCGACGCCTTGCGTTGCTGCCGCTTCTGCGCCAAGGGTTGGGGGCTTTGTGGTCCTGGGAGCGTAACGATCGATGTTGCCGCGGCTTTTGTTGATCTGCGGTCTGGCGTGCGCCGGTCTCGCTGCCGCCAATGCTCAGACCCCCTCGTGCGCGAAGGCCGACTTCGAGGCCGTCGTCGACAGTGCGGCGGCGGCGCTGCGCGATCTCAACCAGAAGAACCGCCCGATCTTTCAGGACAAGCTGCGCGAGCTCAAGACCAAGCGCGGCTGGAGTGACGACCAGTTCATGACCGAGGCCGCACCTTTGGTGAAGGACGAAAAGACCGACGGGCTGGATGCGCAGTCGGGCACGATGCTGGCGAAGATCACCGCCATGGGGCAGGCCGGCGCGGAAGCGAAGACGCCTGACTGCACCCTGATGTCCGAACTCAACGGCTACATGCAGCAGCTGGTCGCGGCCCAGACGGAGAAGTGGGAATACCTCTTCAGCAAGCTCTCCGCCGAGATGGCGAAGTAACTAGCGTGCTTCCGGAAAAGTGTGCAGCGGTTTTCCGATAAGAAGCGCGAAAGGTTCTAGCCGCGCACCCAGCCGTTGGGGCCCAAGCGCTCTTGCGGCTGAAAGCGCTCCTTGTAGCGCATCTTGCGCGAGCCATCGATCCAGTATCCGAGATACAGATACGGCAGGCCCAAACGGCGCGCGTAGTCGATGTGCTCCAGGATCATGTAGGTGCCGACGCTGCGGCCCGTCTCATCCGGCTCGTAGAAGCTGTAGACCATCGAGATGCCGTCGGAGAGGCGGTCGCACAGCGCCACGCCGACGAGCGGCCATGTCTCCGGTTTCGAGTCGAGCGCATTCTCAGGCCGCAAGCGATACTCGGTCAGAAACGTCTTGATGACGCTGTCTTCCACCATCATCGCGTAGTCGAGCACGGTCATGTCGGCCATGCCGCCGTCCGAGTGGCGGCTGTCGATGTAGTCGCGGAAGAGACCGTACTGCTCTGTCGTCGCGACCGAGGCGACGCGGCGCGTGAACAGATCCGCATTGGCGTCGAGCGTGCGGCGCATGGAGCGGCCGGCCTCGAACTCGTCCACCAGCACACGCACCGAAACGCACGCGTGGCAGCCCTCGCAGTAGGGCATGTATGCGATGTTCTGGCTGCGACGGAACCCGCCCTTGAGCAGATTGTCGATCAGCGCCTGCGGCTTTTCATGGGTGAGATGCGTGAAGAGCTTGCGCTCCAGCCGCCCGGGCAAGTACGGGCAAGGCTGCGGGGCCGTGACGTAGAACTCAGGGAAGTGCTTCTGCTGCTCGCTCATAGCCCCGCCTAAACGACAGCCCACGGACATTGGAGCTGCCACGCCAGAACAGCGATGATACGTGAGGCCCGCCTCAGCAATCAAGGATGTTGCCGCACATTGTGCCATCAACTTGATGCACGGTACATTTCATCCATTGCCGCGCGTTTCTGTCGCCCCCGGCCTTGCAGATGTTTCCAGAAACGCGATGATTTCGTTTGCCACGTCGATGCCCGAAGCCTGCTCGACACCTTCGATTCCCGGTGACGCGTTCACTTCGATGACCAGCGGCCCCCGGTTGGAGCGCAGCAGGTCGACGCCGCAGACGTTGAGGCCAAGCACGGCCGCAGCGCGCACGGCCGTCAGCCGCTCTTCGAACGAGATGTCCACCGCCTGCGCGGCGCCGCCGCGATGCAGGTTGGAGCGAAACTCGCCGCTTACGCCCACCCGCTTCATCGCAGCTACAACCCGCCCGCCGATCACGAACGCCCGCACGTCGGTGCCTTCGGCTTCGTGGATAAACTCCTGCACCAGGATGTTGACGCTCGCCGCACTGAACGCCTCGATCGTCGACTTCGCCGACGCCTCCGTATCGGCCAGGATGACGCCGAGCCCTTGCGTTCCTTCGACGAGCTTGATGACGACCGGCGCGCCGCCGACTTCGCGTACCACTTCCACCGCGGCACGTGGGCCATGCGCGAACGCTGTCACCGGCAGCCCGATGCCGGCGCGTGCCAGCAGCTGCAGCGCCCGCAGCTTGTCGCGCGCGCGGCCGATGGCGACGCTTTCGTTCAGCGGGTAGACGCCCTGCATCTAG
>JAKAXS010000338.1 GCA_021816505.1 Pseudomonadota bacterium | reverse complement strand
ACGCCTGCGGTCTCAAGGAGCACATCGTGTTCCCGGAGATCGACTACGACAAGGTCGACGAGATTTGGGGTATGGACGTCGTCGTCTGTACTTCGGCTAACACGGACGACGAAGCGCGCGAGCTGCTTCGCGGTTTCAACTTTCCTTTCCGCAGCTAGAGGACCTCGGGTCAAACCGAAAGGCCTTTGGGAGATATGAATGGCTAAGACGAGCTCAGTTGAGAAGAACAATCGCCGGCGCAAGCTGGCGGCTCAGTACGCTGGCAAGCGCAAGCGGCTGAAGGAGATCGCGTCGGACCTCAAGCGTCCGGCCGAAGAGCGGTTCGCGGCGCGCCTCAAGCTCGCCGAGCTGCCGCGCAACTCCTCGCCGACCCGCGTTCGCAATCGTTGCGAGATCACCGGCCGCGCGCGCGGCAACTATCGCAAGCTGAAGATGTGCCGCAACCAGCTGCGTGAGCAGGCCAGCCAAGGCCTGATCCCCGGCATGGTCAAGTCGAGCTGGTAAGGAGCACATCGATGGCAGTGAATGATCCTATCGGCGATATGCTGACGCGCATCCGCAATGCGCAGATGCGCCGCCGCCCGAAGGTTTCGACGCCGGCTTCGAACATGCGTGGCCGCGTGCTCGACGTGCTGACCGAAGAAGGCTACATCCGCGGCTATGCCCGGGTAGAGCCGAAGGGCGGTCTGCCGGAGTTCGAAATCGAGCTGAAGTACTTCAACGGCCAGCCGGCTATCAAGGAGATCGAACGCATCTCCAAGCCGGGTCGCCGGGTGTACTCGCCGGTCAAAGAATTGAAGACGGTTGCCAACGGTCTCGGCGTCGCCATCCTCTCCACGCCCAAGGGCGTGATGTCGGATGCCCGCGCGCGCGAAGAGAACGTCGGCGGCGAAGTCATCTGTAACGTATTCTAAGGGCGAAGGTCGCAAAAACCATGTCGCGCATTGGAAAGAAACCGGTCGCAGTTCCGTCAGCCGTTACGGCGACGGTCGACGGCCAGACGGTCAAGATGAAGGGCTCCAAGGGCGAGCTGTCATTCACCGTTCCGGAAGACATCAAGCTGGAGAAGACCGCCGAAGGCGTCGTCCTCACCATGCGGGAAGACACGAAGAAGGCGCGTGCCATGTGGGGCATGTCGCGCACCATGGTCCAGAACCTGGTCAAGGGCGTCACGGACGGCTATTCGCACACCCTGGAGATCCAGGGCGTCGGCTTCCGCGCCGCCATGAAGGGCAAGGATCATCTGACGATGACCATCGGCTTCAGCCATGAGGTCAATCACAAGATCCCGGCTGGGGTCGAAGTGAAGGTCGGTGGTGCGAAGTCGGAAGTGATCACGGTCACGGGCATCGACAAGCAGCTCGTCGGCCAGGTTGCGGCGGATATTCGCGGATCGCGTCCGCCGGAGCCCTACCAGGGCAAGGGCGTGCGCTATCAGGGCGAATACGTCTTCCGCAAAGAAGGCAAGAAGAAGTAAGGATCGGGCAGAGCAATGTCTAAGGTCGCTAAATTCGACAAGCGTAAGCGCCGCGTGCGCCGTTCGCTCAATGCTGGCCAGGCCAAGCGTCCGCGTTTGTCGGTGCACCGGTCCTCGCAGCATATCTACGCACAGGTCATCGACGATGCGGCGGGCAAGACGCTCGCTGCCGCTTCGACGATCGAAAAGGATCTGCGCTCGTCCGGCAAGTCCGGCGCGAACAAGTCGGCGGCTGAAGCCGTCGGCAAGCTCGTGGCAGAGCGTGCTTTGAAGGCCGGCGTCAAAGAGGTCGTATTCGACCGCGGCGGCTATCTGTTTCATGGGCGCGTAAAGGCGCTCGCCGATGCCGCGCGCGAAAGCGGCCTCAGCTTCTGATGAAAGGACACTAAAAGTGGCACGTGGACCCGAAAGAGGCGGACGCGGACGCGATCGTGAGCGGGAAGAGCGCGACAGCGAATTTTCCGACAAGCTCGTACACATCAATCGCGTCGCGAAGGTGGTGAAGGGCGGTAAGCGCTTCGGCTTCGCCGCGCTCGTTGTCGTCGGCGACCTCAAGGGCCGCGTCGGCTTCGGTCACGGCAAGGCGCGCGAAGTGCCGGAAGCGATCCGCAAGGCAACGGAAGCGGCTCGCCGCAACCTGCTGCGCGTACCGCTGCGCGATGCACGCACGCTGCACCATGACTCGGAAGGCCGCCACGGCGCGGGCAAGGTCGTGCTGCGCGCGGCTCCTGCCGGTACGGGCATCATCGCCGGTGGCGCCATGCGCGCCGTGTTCGAGATGCTGGGCGTGCACGACGTCGTCGCCAAGTCGCTCGGCTCGACGAACCCCTACAACGTGGTTCGCGCCACGTTCGATGCTCTCAAGCATCAAGAGAACCCGCGCTCGGTTGCAGCGCGTCGCAACAAGAAAGTGTCCGAGATCGTCTCGCGGCGCCGTGACGGTTCGGCCATTGCCGACGCCGCAGCGGGCGTTGCCGACGCCGGCCTCTGATAGACCGAAGGTGACGTGACATGGCAGCCAAGAAGACCATCGTCGTCGAGCAGATCCGTAGCGCGGCCCGCCGTCCGGCGAAGCAGACGCAGACGCTGATCGGCCTCGGCCTCAACAAGCTGCACCGCCGTGCAACACTCGAAGACACGCCGGCGGTTCGCGGCATGATCAACTCCATTGGCCACCTCGTGCGCGTCGTCGACGCGCCGAAGGGCTGATTTCAGGACTTCAGGAGAGCCCCATGCGGCTGAACGAACTCAAAGACAACGAAGGCAGCCGCAAGCTTCGCGTGCGTATCGGCCGTGGTATCGGCTCGGGCCTCGGCAAGACCGGTGGCCGCGGCGGCAAGGGCCAGACGGCACGTACGGGTGTTGCGATCGGCGGCTTCGAAGGCGGCCAGATGCCGCTCCATCGCCGCTTGCCGAAGCGTGGCTTCAACAAGTGGCGTCCGAAGAATTTCAACGAGATCAGCCTCGGCGCGCTGCAGAAGGCCGTCGATGAGGGCAAGCTGAAGGCCGGTCAGTCGGTCACGACGGCGAACCTTGTCGAAATCGGCCTCCTGCGTCGTCCCAAGGACGGCGTTCGCTTGCTCGGCTCTGGTGAGCTGAAGGCGAAGCTCGCGCTGACGGTCGATCATGCTACGGCTTCGGCCAAGGCTGCGGTCGAGAAGGCTGGCGGCTCGATCAAGCTGATCGAGAAGAAGGTTCTCGAAGCCGACGTCGCCAAGGCGAAGAAGACTGCAGCGAAGAAGGCTGCCAAGGCCGGTGGCAAGAAGCCTGCGGCGGCTCCTGCCGCGGCGGCAACGGAATAGCGACACGGACCTGCAGGCACTGTGGCGAATGCGCCGCAGTGCGAGGCACGGTTCGATCGCGCGTGAGGGGCGGATTTGGCGGAGTTGCGTGCTGCACCTATCTAAGCGCACGACGAGCCTCAAGGGGACGGCCTCAAGCCTTCCGGGCTTGCAGGGTCTGGAGAATAAGACATGGTATCCGCTGCCGAGCAGCTCGCCTCGAACCTGAACTTCGGTGCCTTCGCCAAGGCCGACGATCTGAAGCGTCGCATCTGGTTCACGCTGGGTGCGCTGCTCGTTTACCGCTTCGGCACATTCATTCCGCTGCCCGGCATCAGCGTGCAGGCGTTCAAGGACGTCTTCGCACAGCAGTCGAGCGGTATTCTCGGCATGGTCAACATGTTCGCCGGCGGCGCCGTGGAGCGCATGGCGATCTTCGCGTTGAACATCATGCCGTACATCTCGGCATCGATCATCATGCAGCTGATGACGTCGGTGTCGCCGCGCCTCGAAGCCCTGAAGAAGGAAGGCGAGAGCGGCCGCAAGCAGATCAATCAATACACGCGCTATCTGACCGTCATCCTGGCGGCGTTCCAGGCGTACGGCATCGCCATCGGGCTTGAAGGCTCGCGTGGTCCGTCGGGCGCGGTCGTTCCCGATCCGGGCTGGTTCTTCCGTCTGTCGACCGTCATCACGATGGTCGGCGGCACGATGTTCCTGATGTGGCTGGGCGAGCAGATCACGCAGCGCGGCGTCGGCAACGGCATTTCGCTGATCATCTTCGCCGGTATCGT
>JAKAXS010000337.1 GCA_021816505.1 Pseudomonadota bacterium | reverse complement strand
GATCGTAGACCTTGCGCAACGCGGGAGCCATCTTGTTGGTCAGCGTGCCCGCGACGATCATCACGTCCGACTGGCGCGGCGATGCGCGCGGCGCGAACCCGAAGCGCTCCACGTCGTAACGCGGCATCGACGTCTGCATCATCTCGACGGCACAGCAGGCCAGCCCGAACGTCATCCACATCAGCGAGCCGGTACGTGCCCAGTTGATGAGGTCGTCCGTCGTGGTGACGAGGAAGCCCTTGTCGGCCAGCTCGTTGTTGATCTCCGTAAAATAGGGATCGCCCGGCTTCACGAGACCGGGGCCGGCGGCAACAGGTTTGGCAGGCGCGATCAATCCCATTCGAGCGCTCCTTTGCGCCACTCGTAGATGAAGCCGATGGTAAGGACGCCGAGGAAGATCATCATCGACCAGAAGCCGAACGCGCCGATTTCCTTGAAGGCGACCGCCCACGGGAACAGGAACGCGATCTCAAGGTCGAAGATGATGAAAAGCAGCGACACGAGGTAGAAGCGCACGTCGAACTTCATGCGCGCGTCGTCGAAGGCGTTGAAGCCGCACTCGTAGGCGGACACCTTCTCCGGGTCCGGATTGTTCACGGCGAGCAGAAACGGCGCAACCATCAAGCCTGCGGCAATGGCAAGTGCCACGCCGATGAAGATGACGAGCGGCAGATAGCCCATCAGAAATTCGTTCATGGAAGCATCCTTCCGCGCCTTTCCCGTTTCAGGGTTCCCGATCAGGACGCGTGCACCCGCATTGCGCAGCGCAACAACGCGACGCATGCACGGTGTTAACCCAGCCCCACGCCGCACGCAAGCCAGGGCAACTGTGGACTAACGTGGTTCTTGCTTCCAACTCGACGTGCGATTGCCGTCGTCGAACATCTGGCGTGGTCGAACGAACTATTCGGAAATACCGAACAGTTCATTCAACCGGTTTCCAGTCTCGACGTCCTCGACGACGTTCAGGGGTACTTTAGGATTGGTCATGGTGGAATCCCGCGGGTGCGCTCAGGCGCACACAGTCAATCTGAGGCTGTGGCAGTCCGAGGCGGTGTCAGTCTGGGGGAGTCCGAGGTGCCACACAAGCGGGGCATCATAGATAGGAATGGCGCGAGCGACGGGACTTGAACCCGCGGCCTCCGGCGTGACAGGCCGGCGCTCTAACCAACTGAGCTACGCCCGCAATTCCTAATGACGCGCCGATGAAGCACCGGCGCGGTGTCACAGAGCGGTTGGGATACGTGGTCGCTGGCGCCAAGTCAAGGCACGGATTCAATGATTTTCGGCGGGTCCGCCGGGGTGGCTCTCTGTGACGCAGTGGCCCCGCCCGTCCTCGAGCTGAATGGTGATGTGGTCGATACCGAAGCGCTCGTGCAACATGCCTTCCACGCGCCCCCTGAAGGCCATGGCGTCGGCGACGTCGGGGCCGATTTCGATGTGCGCCGATAGCACGTTCTGGCCGCTGGTCAGCGCCCAAACGTGCAGGCTGTGCAGGCCGGTGAGCCCGGGCACGGCGCGCAGCGCCTGCTCGATCTCCGCCAGCGCGAGACCTTCGGGCACGCCTTGCAGCAGGATGTTCAGGCTTTCGCGCAGCAGCGACCACGTCCGCGGCAGCACCCACAGGCCGATCGCGACGGCAACCAGCGGGTCGATCCAGTTCCAGTTGGTGAGCCAAATCGCACCCGCGGCCAGGATGACGCCGATCGAGCCCAGCATGTCCGCCCAGACTTCCAGGTACGCGCCTTTGACGTTCAGGCTCTCATCCTTGCCCGTACTCAGGATGCGCATGCACACGAGATTGACCAGCAGTCCCAGCGTCGCGATGGCCAGCATCGGCAGCGACTGAACGTCCGCGGGCGAGGTAAAGCGCTGGTAGGCTTCGTAGAGGATGTAGAGCGCGACGAGAAACAGCAGCACCGCGTTGAACGTCGCGGCGAGGATCTCGAACCGCGCGTAACCGAAGGTGCGCTTGGCATCGGCCGGGCGTTCGCCCAGCTTCACGGCGGCGAGCGCAATGGCGAGGCCGGCCGCGTCGGTGAACATGTGCGCCGCGTCCGAGATCAGCGCCAGGCTCTGCGTGAGAATACCGCCCACGACCTCGGCAATCAGAAATGCGGAGGTGAGAACGAGCGCCAACGTCAACTGACGTGCGCTGGCGCCACGGCCGTGATCGTGGCCGTGTCCGCCGGAGCCGTGGCTATGACCGTGCGCGTGGCTCATGACGACGCGCCTCTTTTCTTTCGCGTTTCGCTAGGCGGGCTGAAGGCGGCGCATGAAGTCGCGCTTTCCAACGTCCAGGCCGTTGTGGCGCAGGATGCCGTAGGCCGTCGCGCAGTGGAAGTAGAAGTTCGGCAACGCAAAGTGCAGCAGATAATCGCGGCCGGTGAAATTCAACTCGCGCGGGCCGGCCTTGATGACGAACGGCTTGTCTTCGGCGCCCGCCATCTGCTCGGGCGTGACGCTGTCCAGCACCGCCATCGTTTCGGCGATGCGGCGCTTCAGGTCGGCGAACGTCTTCTCGCTGTCGTCGTGCTTGGGCGGCGTGATGCCGGCGAGGCGGCCGACGCAGAGCTTCGCGAAGTCGCACGCGGACGTGACCTGCTTCCTCAGCGTGTACATGTCGGGATAGAGGCGCGCATTGAACAGCGCATCCGGCTCGATCTTCTTCGCTTCGGCGTAGGCGGCCGCCTTGTCGAGGATCGCGTCGAGGGCGTCCAGGTGCTGCTTGAAGGAGGGCACGGCGATATCATAAAGCGCAATCGACATGCAGGCTCCATTCCGGATTATTGAGGGATGGTGGGCGGTGAGAGGGTCGAACTCCCGACATCTTCGGTGTAAACGAAGCGCTCTACCACTGAGCTAACCGCCCGATGCGCGTGATGTAGCGCCGTGCGACGCGTAGCGCAACCGGCTATTCACAATGACTTCAGCGCGCCGGTTTACGCGCGGCGAAAAGGTAAAGATTGCCGCCGACGCACGAGGACAGCGTGCGGTCGCCCAACGCGGCGCGTGCGCGGGCATCGACGGCCGAAAGGACGGCCCAGGCGCGGTCGAACGTGGCTTCATCCATCCCTCCCGCGAGGACGTAGCGCAACGTGTCCTCGCGTGCGGCGACGTCGCTCTCGTGGGCGGGCGTGGCCAGCCAGTCCGTGATCGCGGCACGCTCGGCCTTGGTGCCGTAGGGCGGGGCCAGGACGTATGGCCTGTCGTTGGCGTACACGGCGAGGTCCTGGAAGCCCTCAGCGTTGATAAGGGCCGGCAGGCGCGCGGCAATCCACTCCTGCCCCAAGCCCAGCGCCTCCCTGCCCTTCTCGAACGCCCACCACATGGCGGCGATCTGGCCATACTGTTCCGCCGACAGGCTGGCGCTGACGGAATCGATCGACACCCGATTGGCGAAGTTGTCGGGTTCGGCCAACAGAAGCAGGCCACCGGGAACGAGAAGGTCGAACGCCTGATGCAGAACCTTGGGCACGTCGGTCAGGTGCATCAGGAGGGTCTGGCAGGTCACCAGATCGTAGCGGCGTTGCGGAAGCTGAAGCGTGGCGACGTCGCCCTGCAACGTCTTGAAGCGCGGGTTGGTCGAGAAGCGGCGATCGAGAGCCGCGATCCAGCGTTTTTCGCGCTCGACGGCCGTCCAGTGCGCGCCAGGCGCGCAACGCGGCAGAATGAGATTGGTCCAGTGCCCCTTCCCCGCGCCGAGTTCCAGGACGTTGCCGCAGTTGGCCAGCTTCAGGCGCTGCGCGATCAGATCCAGATAGTCGGCGTTCCACCAGTGATCGCGCGAGGGCGTGAACTGGGATGCGGAATGAGGCTCTTTGGTCATGGGTCTCAGCTGGATCTGCGGAAATGCAAAGCGCGCCGCGATTGCAGCCGCGGCGCGCTTGAAAATTCCACCGATGCCGAAATTAGTTCAGCAGGTCCTTCAGGCCCTTGGAGGGCGTGAACTTCGCGACGCGCGAAGCGGGGATGTTGATTGTGGCGCCCGTTGCGGGGTTGCGGCCCTCGCGTGCCTTGCGCTTGGCAACCTTGAAGGTGCCGAAATCGGGA
>JAKAXS010000336.1 GCA_021816505.1 Pseudomonadota bacterium | reverse complement strand
CGAGCGACGTTGCCCCGCTCGTTTCCAGATACCAGCCCATATGCTTGCGCGCATTGCGCAGTCCGAGGAACTCGCCGTAGTGCGTCAGCATCGCGGTGATGTGGCCGACGGCGATGAGCCCTTGCTGTTTCAGCGAGAGCACTTCGTCGGTCTCGACGTCGAGCCCACGCCCGATTTGACCGGCCAGCCATGGGGCGCCATAGGCACCACGGCCGATCATCACCCCGTCGGCGTTCGACGCGTCGAGAGCCGCGCGCGCGTCGTCGAGGGAGCGGATGTCGCCGTTGACGATCACAGGGATGCCGACGGCGGCCTTGACGCGTTTCACGTCGGCCCAGTCGGCGGCACCTTTGAAGTACTGGCAGCGGGTGCGGCCATGCACGGTGATGAGTTCCACGCCGGACGTCTCGGCGCGACGTGCGAGGTCGGGCGCGTTGCGTGACGTGTCGTCCCAGCCGAGGCGCATCTTCAAAGTGACGGGAACATCGACGGCGGCCACGACGGCGTCGATCAGCGACGTCGCGTGATCGAGATCGCGCATCAGGGCGCTGCCGGAAAGTTTGCCGGTCACCTCACGGGCCGGACACCCCATGTTGATGTCTATGATATCGGCGCCAAGGTCCTGGGCGATGCGTGCGCCCTCCCCCATCCATTTCGCCTCGCAGCCGACGAGCTGGATGACGAAAGGCGACAGATCGCTTCCTTCCGCGCGGCGTAGAACGTCTGCCCGCTGGCGGACGAGTTCGGCGCTGGCTACCATTTCGGATACGACGAGGCCGGCGCCCAGCTGGTGCGCCAGTTGCCGGAAAGGCAAATCGGAGACGCCCGTCATCGGCGCCAGCAGAACTCGGTTCCGCAGCCGATGACGCCCAACCTCAATTGCGACCGTAGGTGTCGTGTCCGTCACGTCTTTGCTCATGGATTAGGCATATCACATTGGTGCCTAGCTGTTGGGCAGAATAGGTGCGGCGTTTACATTTCGCAAGCGCAAACAATTCACTCGTCCATTGCATGAACGCCGCACCGGCGATAAGCGGGGCGTATGAGGGCACATACCGCGGATAGGACAGCGTGAAGACGGCAGCAATCATCGTCGCGGCCGGATCGGGCTTACGGGCTGCGGGCGCGGCTAAGTTGCCCAAGCAATATGCGATTTTGGATTCTGAGCCGGTCGTCGCGCGGTCAATGCGCGCTTTCTGCGCGCATGACGGTATCGCTTGCGTCGTCGTCGTCATCAACCCCGAGCACCGTGACCTCTACGACGCTGCCCGGCAGACCGTCCCGTCAGCGAAACTTCTCCAGCCGGTTGGCGGCGGGGCAACGCGACAGGCGTCCGTGCTGGCAGGCCTGGAAGCGTTGCAGCGGGACGGCGTCGACCGGGTTCTCATCCACGATGCCGCTCGCCCATTTGTGACAGCGGAGACGATCTCGGGCGTTCTGGCCGCACTCGACCGGCACGCCGGCGCGCTCGCGGCGGTGCCGCTGGCCGACACGCTGAAGCGGTCCGCCGACGATAGCCGGACGGTGAGCGAGACGATCGATCGTGCCGGCCTGTGGCGCGCCCAGACCCCGCAAGGCTTCCGCTTCGCTGACCTACTTGAAGCGCACCGCCGGGCAGCGAACGCGACGGCAACCGCCTTCACCGACGACGCCGCAATCGCCGAATGGGCCGGTCTCGACGTGGTGCTGGTGCCGGACAGCCCAAAAAATTCCAAGATCACGACCGCGGAGGATCTGGCGATGGCGCAGCAGGCTGTGGGTGTATTCGAGCCGCGCACGGGCACAGGCTTCGACGTTCACCGCTTCGCGGAGGGTGATGCGGTTTGGCTGTGTGGCGTGGAGATCCCGCACGCGCAACGCCTGGATGGTCACTCGGATGCCGACGTAGGCCTGCACGCCTTGACCGACGCGATTCTCGGAGCGATCGGGGATGGCGATATCGGCCAGCACTTTCCCCCGACCGACGAACGCTGGCGCGGTGCGGCCTCGCATGTGTTTCTCGCGGACGCGCGCGATCGGGTCGCTGCGCGGGGCGGGCGGATCACCAATGTGGATGTGACGCTGCTGTGCGAGGCGCCGAAAATCGGGCCGCACCGCGCCGCGATGCAAGTAGCAATCGCGGGCATCCTGGGGATCGAATCCTCGCGCGTGGGCGTGAAGGCCACCACCACGGAGCAACTCGGCTTTACCGGCCGGCGCGAGGGAATCGCGGCGATGGCGACTGCGACCGTGTTGCTGCCGGCCTGATAGAACACGCCGTTCACCTTTACGCTCCGCCCATCGGGAAGTTGACCCTAGATCCAGAATCGCGGCATCAAAGGTGTTGTATGAACAAAAAGCTAAGAGGGCTGGCGGGAAATGAATATGATGACGACGCACACGCTTGAACGCTCCGCCTCGGACGCCCACAACATCACCGATATCGCAGCCAGCACCGCGGCAACGTGCCTTGCGACGCGGGTTCGGCAGCTGTCGCGCATCATCACGCGCGTCTACGATGATGCCATGCGGCCCCTCGGCATTACCGCCAGCCAGTATACGCTGCTCGCCCAGTTGGCGTCGCGCGACGGCATCACGGCGGTCGAGATCGGGCATGAACTCGACATCGAGAAGTCGACCCTGTCGCGCAACCTGAAGCGCCTGCTTGCGCTGGGCCACATCATCATGGACCCGCCGGCGGGCCGTCGCGGCCGCGGGCTGCATTTGACGCCCAAGGGTCAGGCCGTCCTGAAGGACGCTTATCCCATCTGGCAGAACGCGCAGACCCGCGCGATCTCGGCAATGGGTGCCGACAGCCGCGAGACGCTCGACACGCTTCTGGGCAACGCCGTGAAGCTGGCTGCCGTTTAAGGCAGCTTGCGCGCAATCGTTCGCGCCATAGGATTTGGGGGCGGTAGCCAGAACGGCTAGCCGCCTCTTTCATTTCAGGTGATGCGATGCGTTTGTTTCCAGGCGAGCTGTATGCCGCCGCCGAGGCCCTTCTTCGCGACTTCGGCGAACTCGACCTTCGGCTTGCCACCGTCGAAAGCTGCACCGGCGGATTGCTGACGGGCCTGCTGACCGAGGTGCCAGGTTCCTCACGCGTCGTCGACCGCGGATTCGTCACCTACTCGAACGAGGCCAAGATCGACCTGGTCGGCGTGGATCCCGTCGTCCTCATGGCGCACGGCGCCGTTAGCCGGCAGGTTGCCATCGCAATGGCTCAGGGTGCGCTCGACCATTCCGAAGCGGATGTCGCGATCGCGATAACCGGCGTGGCCGGACCGGATGGGGGAAGCGACGCCAAGCCGGTCGGCCTCGTCCATCTCGCAGCCGTTCGCCGCGGCGGCGAAGCGCAAGCCATCGAGCAGCGGTACGGTCCTATCGGCCGGCAGGCAATACGGTTGGCGGCGGTCACGGACGCGCTTCAGCTCATGCGCACGCAGCTACAGAGTTCCTGAGTCGGCTGCCGGCGGCGCCTTGGCGGCCTTCTCCGCGAGCTGTTTCAGGCGGGCCTGATAGTCCGGCGTGACCATGCCGCCGGAGATGATGATCTTCGCGGCATCTTCGGTGCTCATCTTCAGAAGCGTCACGTCGCGGCGCGGCAGAAAGCAGATGAACCCCGTCGGAGGCACGATGCCTGTGGGCATGAACACGCTGACCAGGTCGTCTTCTCCGCCGGGCTTCACGGCAGCGATCTCGCCGCCACCCTCGCCCGTGACGAAGACGATCGACCAGATGCCCTTCGACGGAAACTCGATGAGCCCGACCTTCTGAACGTTCTGCGCCGGGCCGGTGACGCTGACGACGGACTCGAAAATCTGCTTCAGGGCGCGATACACGTTGCGCACGATCGGCATGTTATCGAGCGCCATCTCGCCGAACGAGATCAGCGACCGGCCGAGCAGGTTGGCGGCCAATGCGCCGATCAGCGTCAGGCCCAGAATGCCGAACACCAGCCCGATGCCCGGCACGGCGAACGGCAGATATGTTTCCGGCAGGTACGCGTGCGGGACGAGCGGCTTCACCCACGTGTCGACGTAGTTGATGAACCACCAGATGATGTACACCGTGATGGTGAC
>JAKAXS010000335.1 GCA_021816505.1 Pseudomonadota bacterium | reverse complement strand
CCTGGACGCGCGGCACACGAGCTTCGGTTCGAATTTCAGCCAGGTCGCGCTGGGCCTCGAAGCACTGCATCCGTTCTGGGACATTCGCGTAAACGGCTATCTTCCATTCGACGACGATGAGGTGGTTGGCCGCTCGACCGCCATCGGCATTGCCGGAACGACGTTTGCGCCCACCGCATCGCTGATCAACAACAACGTCTTCCTCACGTCGGGCGGTTTCACCACCACCACCACGACGAACAGCGTCACGCGCGAGCTGGCGTTTGACGGCATCGATGGCGAAGTGGGTGCCAAGATCCCGCTCGGCGGCGACAAGCTCGATCTACGCGCTTATGCGGGCGCCTTTTATTTCAAGCACGAAGACTTCGACGACGCCATCACGGGCCCGAAGGCCCGGCTTGAGCTCAGCATCAAGGAGATCATCCCTGAGTGGTCCGGTTCGCGCCTGACTTTCGAGACGCGAGCCCAATGGGATGACGTGCGCGACGATCTTTACGAAGCCGGTGTTCGGCTGCGCCTGCCGTTTGGATCCGAGGGCAGCGGGGCACGCTATGCGTCGCTCAGCGCCCAGGAGCAGCGCATGAGCGATCGCGTCGAGCGCGATATCAACATCGTCACGCACGTGGCGACGACGCAGAAGAGTTCGTCGGTTACGACAGGCTCACCGCTTATCGTCGAGAACGTGGAAGACTGGGCCACTGGAGTGGACTTCGACCAGACGGTCGTTACCAACGGCGCGGGAATTGCAGCAGCGACGGGTGTGGGCCCAAACACGTTGATCATTGCGAATGGTGGCGTTTCCGGCCCGGTCGCTCTGGGCGCTGACCAGACGTTGCAAGGCGGTGGGTCGACGATCTTCGTGCGTGGCCTCATGACGGGCCTCGTAACCGACTTTACGGCGTCTGGCGTGAGGCCGACGATTAGCTCAATCGCTGCTGCAAACAATTCGCATATCGCTGGCGTCAACATAGCAAGTGCTGGCGGCATCGGCGTAACGATCTCGGGCCTAACGACCGACAAAGTTGCCATTGAACAGTCCAGCTTCGATGGCGGCGGAACGGGACTTGGTGTCTTGGTCGACAATAACGTTGCGATCAATGCTGTGCAGATCTTCAACGTCGAAGCCTCGAACCTCGACTACTTCGTCGCCAGTACGGCGTCAGCCAATGTCACGCAGATGACCATCCATAGCGCCACGTTGACGAACACCAATGGGTTCGCGATCAACGGCGCCACTGGACTGGAGATTTCCGGTGTCGAACAGACAGGCGGTGACACGATCGGATTCTTCCAGGGAATGAGCGATCTGAGGATCCTCCACTACTATGCGAGCCTGGATGTGAGCAACCAGACCGGACTAGGATTGACCGGGATCACTGGCGCGTTCATCAACGATGTGAGTATCGATACCATCGGCGGCGTGATGGCGCCTGACCGCACTGGAATCAATATCCGTAATGCGAATTTGGACAGTGGCGACCTAGTGTTCGATAACGTCCGCGTCTCGAATGCTCAGTTCGGATTTTCGGAGGCCGTCGACGGCACAGGTAAAGTCGGCAACCTCACGATCAGGAACTCGAGGTTTGAGAACATCACGCGTTCGGGTCTGGTTCTTCAGAATCAAGACGCTGGTTCGAACGTCGTGATCGAAAACAATACGTTCAACAATGTCGCCAACTTGTCGGGCGCCGTGTTCTTCGACTTCCTGGGTTCGGATGCCAGTGGTGGTGGTAACGTGTTGACCAATGTCGGCATCGCGTGTGCGGCCAATCCTGCGACCGGATCGGTTGGCTACACTCAAGACCTCGGTCCAGCTGTGACCTGCCCGTAGTGCAGCGTTCTGTGTGATATGGGTGCCGGCGACCGTATGGTCGGCACCCAATCCGGCAAAACTGCGAACTCGACCAATGATCTGAGATTAACCGCCATTCCGGAGCCGGCGCGTCGCGCGGGTCTAGCGGCTGCCAGCTTGTTTTCGGAAAGGGTGGTAGCGAGAGCCAGACTTGAACTGGCGACCTACGGATTATGATTCCGCCGCTCTAACCAACTGAGCTATCCCGCCTCACGCGCTTGCTATTAGGTGCCCAAAGAGGGGCTGTCAAGGCGACGCGCCGTTACTCCGCCGCGTCGGCCGTGATCTGAGCATTTCGCTTGAAACGCATCATCGTAAAGATCCCCCAGGGACGAAGCGCCTGGCGCTGGACCATGTGCAAATCGTTGCAGCCCAACACGCGCGAGACGTCGAACACGGGCCGCCAGCCGATGATTTCGGCGAAGGGAGCCATGCGCCGCTCAACCCAGCCGCGCACGCCTTCTTCCTGGCTGAAGTGGTTGACGAGAATGACCTCGCCGCCCGGCTTCGTGACACGCGCAAGTTCGCGCATGACTTTCTCGGGATCCGGGACGACGGTCATGACGTACATCGCTACGACCGTATCGAACGATGCGTCCGGAAAGGTCAGTTCGCTGGCGTCCATCTCGTGAAGACCGGTCACGTGCGTGAGGCCGTCGTTGGCCACGCGCTCGCGCGCCTTCTCCAGCATGTCGGGTGAAAGATCGATACCGACGACTTCCAGCTCACGCTTGTAATCGCAGAGCGACAGCCCGGTGCCGACGCCAACTTCAAGAACACGGCCGCCGCGCTGATTGATGACGTCGACCACGTGCTTGCGACCGACCGTCGAAACCTTGCCGAAGGTCTTGTCGTAAACCGGAGCCCAGCGACGGTAGGCGCTTTTGACGACGTCTTCCTCGATGCGGCCGATGCCGACAATACGGCCGTCCGCCTTCTGCAGCACGGCGCGCTGGCGCCGATCGTTGCGCCCGACGTTGAAAATTTTCCGCCCGTCCTGAGGTTCTTTATTCATATTCAGCATGACCTGCTTTGACCCCTATTCAACCCACGCTCAAATCAGACGCGCGGGCAATGTGCCCGATTCCGTCGGCCGGCCCGCCGTGTTCGTGCCGGTTGCCAATCGCCCTCGGGCCGGCAAAGCCGGCGTGATAGCCTTGGCGACAAATCCACCACCCAGCACGCGTGCCTGAGTTGTGTCGTCAGTGTACAGGACGCAAGCCTGACCGGCGGCCACGCCATTTTCAGGCTCCGCCAGTGTCACCCGCACCTCGCCATTCGTCTCCACGAAAACCGTGGCGGGACGTGGGGCTTGGCTCGAGCGAACGCGTGCGTGCACTGCAATTCCGGATGCGGCTGCTTGTTCCAGCGGCTCGTCTCCGAGCCAATTCATATTTCTTAGCACAAGGTCTCTCGTGCGCAATAAGTCACGCGGTCCCACCACAACTTCGTTGCGTTCAGCATCGATGCTGAGCACGAATAGAGCTTCCGTGCTGTTGAGACCAAGGCCGCGGCGCTGGCCGATGGTGTAATTGATGATGCCGTCGTGGCGCCCAAGCGTGCGCCCATCGGCGTGGCGAATGTCGCCCGCTTGGATCGCGCCCGGCTTCAGCTTCTCAATGATGTCGGCGTAGCGGCCCTTCGGCACGAAGCAGATATCCTGGCTGTCCGGTTTGTCGGCCAGCGGCAGTCCCATCTCGCGCGCGAGTTCGCGAACCTTCGGCTTCGTGAGTGTGCCAAGCGGGAACATCAGCATATCGAGCTGTTCGCGCGTTGTGGCGAACAGAAAGTAGCTCTGATCGCGGTCGCCATCGGCAGCGCGATAAAGCTCCGGGCCGTTGGCGCCGTCACGGCGTTCAATGTAGTGGCCCGTCGCGAGTGCGTCCGCGTTCAGATCCTTGGCGGTCTGCAGCAGATCGAGGAACTTGATCTTCTGATTGCAGGTGACGCAGGGGATCGGCGTTTCGCCGGCGATGTAGCTGTCGGCAAAGGCGTCGATCACGGCTTCGCTGAAGCGGCGCTCATAGTCGAGAACGTAGTGTGGGACGCCGATGATCTCCGCCGCCTGGCGGGCGTCCTGGATGTCCTGGCCGGCGCAGCATGCACCCTTGCGGCCGGTGGCGGCGCCGTGGTCATAAAGCTGTAACGTGATGCCCACAACGTCGTGTCCGGCCTGCTTCAGAAGCCCGGCCACCACGGACGAGTCGACG
>JAKAXS010000334.1 GCA_021816505.1 Pseudomonadota bacterium | reverse complement strand
TCCGATCTTTTTCGTCTTGTCGACCTGCGTCAGCAGTCCGGTGATCTCGTCGAGGACGACGATGCCCGGCTTCAGCAGGTCCTGCTGCGCCGACTTCGCAGTGAAATTGTACGAGCTGCCATCCTCACCGAAGCCATTGTACTTCGGGTTTGACATCTTCAGGTCGGTCGAGGCCAGCTTGCCGATGTCGAGCGCCGGCAACCCCGTGTCCACGCCCGAGCGCGAAAGCACGCTGGCGACATACCCGGCCAGCATCGTCACGCAGCAGATCGGAAGCACGCGACGCAAGATGCGCACGGTCCTGCTGTGCCGCTTGGCCACGCGCAGGCCCGCGTCGCGCTTCCGCGACGCGTCGCTGCCGTTCAAATCGCCAAAGGCAGTCGTCGTGGCCATCGCCCCATGCCGGCCGAGCCGGAATCACATCTGAAATCAAGCATCTAACATCGGTACGAATTGGGGTCACATTGGGACCGCACAAGCACCGGCCGAAACCCCAGCAACTTCAGTACGTAACAGAACCTGGCCTCAGTGCGCGAAGATGTCGTCCTCGCCAAAACCGGCCAGATCCAGCCGGGCGCGCACCGGCAGAAAATTGAACGCCGCCTGCGCAAAGTGACGCCGGCCACTGCGATCCAGCATCGCGTCGAGCTTGGCTTTGATCGCGTGCAGGTAAAGGACGTCGGAAGCCGCGTACGCCAGCTGCTGCTCCGACAGCGTATCGGCGCCCCAATCCGAGCTCTGCTGCTGCTTCGACAGTTCCACCTGCGCCAGTTCCAGCGCCAGATCCTTCAGGCCGTGCCGGTCGGTGTAGGTGCGCACCAGCTTCGACACGATCTTCGTGCAGTAGATCGGTGCCGTTACGGCGCCGAGGTACTGCTCCAGCATGCCGACGTCGAAACGCGCGAAGTGGAAGATCTTGGTGACCGCCGCGTCTTCCAGAAGCGCCTTCAACCGCGGCGCCTCGCGCTGACCGGCGGCGATTTGCACGAGATGCGCCGTGCCGTCTCCCGCCGACAGCTGGACGAGGCACAGCCGGTCGCGCTGCGGATTGAGCCCCAGCGTTTCGGTATCCACCGCCACGGCGCTGCCGAACGACAACCCCTCGGGCAAATCACCTTTATGCAGCTTGATCTTAGGATTGCTCATCGTGCCCTGCCCTCGCGAAATCCGCGCTATTTGCAGCGCAGGGCGGAGCGGGGTCAATGCGTTTTTGAAGGTCGCGCGCCGGGCGACAGCCGCTAGCGTCGATCCTCGCCGTGCGGAAATGCCAGCGATACGGTGAGCTGATCGCCCGACCAGTCCATCCTGATGGCACCCTGCAACTGCTTTGCGGCCATTTCGATCAACTTGCTGCCGAACCCTTCCGGACTACGCGGCTCGGCGCCGGACAGGTCTTCGACCCAGTCGAGCGTGACGGAGCCGTCGCTCACGACCCAGCGCAGCGTCATCTGCTTCCCGCGCTTGAATGCCCCGTACTTCGCCGAATTCGTCGCGAGTTCATGCAGAAAGAAGCAGATCGGCGTCACCTGATGGTGGGTCAGCATCACCGCGGGGCCATCGACGTCGGCGCCCGCTCCGTGAGCGCAGTAGGGCCGCAGCAGCCGCGAACTCAGGTCCTTCAGGGCGACGCTGTCGGAGTCGGCAATCAGATGATCGTGCGCGTCCGCCAAGGCCAGGAGGCGCTCGCTGGCCCGGCGAACGACTTCGTCTTTCGACAGCGTCTCCTTGCCCGACAACCGGACCAGTGCCGCCGAAACCGCCAGGGTGTTCTTCACGCGATGATGATACTCGCGCGCCAGGATGGCGTTGTCGCGGGCGAGGTCATGCGCACGCCGCGCCTGGGCGCGCAACGCGAGGTCATCGTCCACCATCGCGGCGAGATCCGTCAGCGTGGCGAGATCGGCTTCCAGCCATTCGCGTGCTTCTCCATTGAGCGCGCAAAGCGAGCCGATAATCTGGCCGTCAGGCGCATGCACGGGCACGCCGAGATAGGACACGACGCCAAGGTCCTCCACCGCGCCATGCCCTTCGAGCTTGGCCACGCGCCGGGCATCGGAAACGGCAAACGGCTTGCCAGTCGTGACGACGTATTTGCAGAAGGAGTGCGACAGCGGCGTTTCACGCGCGTCTGCCGCCGGGCCCGAGAAGCCACAACTGCTTTTGAAGAATTGCCGCTCGTCCGTCACGAGGCTGAGCAGCGCCGTCTGTGCGCCCACCAGCTTGCAGACAAGCCGGGTGATGCGGTCGAAATACTGCTCGGGCGGCGTATCCAGCAGCTCCGTCGCCGCCAGAGATTTCAGCCTCGCGCCGCCCAGAACCTGTTTTTCGGTGAACTGTGGGTCGCGCATACCGCACTACAAGCAGTTTAGGCAGGCCGCGTCCATCGCCGCCAGATGGCAGCGCCCGCGCCGTGCCCGCGCACCATGCCGAAAGCCCACCCCCGTTGCAACGCTTAGTTGCCTGCGACGCAATCGCGGGGGGACGGGGGCAGGGAGGAGCTAGAATATAAGGAAAGTGGTGCCCAGAAGAGGACTCGAACCTCCACGCCTCGCGGCGCTGCTACCTGAAAGCAGTGCGTCTACCAATTCCGCCATCTGGGCATCAGGAAGCGCATCAGTTAGTGGGTGCGCCGCGCGTTGTCAATTGTGGGCGTGGCGCCGGCGCGGATTGCCGGACGGCCGCAGTCGATAACATCGCCTGACACCCTGCGGCGGCTTCACAGACAGGGGGCGAACCGTATAGTGAACGGGCGCACGAGAGCGGGGACGGTGAGACACATGACGGACATGGCAAAGGGTCGGCTGGCGACCGTGATCGGCGGCTCTGGCTTCGTCGGCCGCTATGCGGTGCGGGCCCTGGCGCGGGACGGCTGGCGCGTGCGCGCGGCGTGCCGGCGGCCGGACCTGGCGGGCCACCTGCAGCCCATGGGCCGCGTCGGCCAGATCCACCCGGTGCAGGCCAACCTACGCTTCAAGGACAGCCTGATCCCCGCAATGCGCGGCGCCGAGACGGTCATCACGTCGGTCGGCGTGCTCGCGCCCACGGGGCCGCAGACGTTCGATGCGATCCACGTGGCCGGTCCGCGCGCCGCCGCGAAAGCCGCCCGCGAGGCTGGCGTCACCCGCTTCATCCATATCTCCGCGATCGGTGCCGACGCCCAGTCCAAGGCCCGATATGCGCGCACCAAGGCCGCCGGCGAAGCCGCGGTGCTGGAAGAGTTTCCGGACGCCATCATCCTGCGCCCGTCGATCATTTTCGGGCCGGAGGATCAGTTCTTCAATCGCTTCGCGTCGATGGCCCGCATGTCGCCGCTGCTGCCGCTGATCGGCGGCGGCAAGAACCGGTTCCAGCCCGTCTACGTGGCCGATCTGGGCGATGCGATCGCCGCCGCGGCAGCGGGCGCGGGGAAACCGGGCACGATCTACGAAGCCGGTGGACCGCAGGTGTTGACCTTCCGCGAGCTGCTCGACAAGACGCAACTCTGGGCCGGCCGCGACCGTGCCTATTTCCCGATGCCGTTCTGGATGGCGAAGCTGCAGGCCGCGCTGACGTGGCCGCTGCCGAACGGCCTGCGCCCGATCACGGTCGATCAGGTGCGCATGCTGCAGCGGGATACGGTCGTGTCGGACGCGGCAATCGCCGAGGGGCTCACCCTCGCGGCCTTTGGTATCGAGAACCCGGAGTCGATCGAGGCCATCGTGCCGACCTACCTCGAACGCTTCAAGGCGAAGGGCCAATACGCGCACTATCGCGGCTGACGCCGGCCCCAAACGAAAAACGCCCCGGCGGCCATTGCGGCACCGGGGCGTTCTCTATTCTATGCAGCACGAATTAGTGGACGCTGGCGACCGCCAGTTCGCCGTCCATCGCGTGCGATAGCGCGGCCTGCTTCGTATCGGTCAGCGCGATCGGCGTGCCGTCCGCGGCGTGCAGGGCGTACAGGTCGATGCCGCTCGGCAATCCTTCGACTGAAGGAAACATCTCGCGCGCCTCGTCCGGGCTCAGCACTTTGATGTAGGCGACATGGCCGCCGCCGAGACGGGCCAGCTCGAGCTCCGTCAGATCGGAA
>JAKAXS010000333.1 GCA_021816505.1 Pseudomonadota bacterium | reverse complement strand
AGCCGCGGTGAGTTTGCCTGGTCGCTCAAGACCAGCCGCGCCATCGGCGCCAAGGCGATCAATCCGGGCGGCGTGGCGGCACTGAAGGAGAACGTGCGCAAGTTCGATCTCGACGACGTCGTGCCGGAGTACGGCGTTTCGGCGCGCCAGATCGGCAATGCCCTGCGCCATGCGGTGGGCGATATCGGCGTGCCGCACCCGCTTCACCTGCATACCTGCAACCTGGGCCTGCCCGGCAGCGCCGACACGGCGGTGGCGACGATCGAATCTGCCGAAGGCCTGCCGCTGCATCTCGCGCATCTGCAGTTCTACGGCTACGCCAAGGAAGGCGACCTTGGCATGTCGTCGGGCGCGGTAAAGATTGCCGAGGCATTGGCCAAGCACAAGAACGTCACGGCCGACATCGGCCAGGTGATGTTCGGGCCCACGATCACCATCTCGTCCGACGTGTTGACGCAGTTCAACAGCCGGCGCCGCGCCAAGCCGAAGAAATGGATCGTGCGCGACGGCGACTCCAACGGCGGCGGCGTGGTGCCACTGACCTATCGCGCCAAGAGCAAGATCAACGCCATGCAGTGGGCGATCGGGCTGGAGATGTTCCTGCTGATCGACGACCCGTGGCGCGTATTCCTAACGACCGACCATCCCAACGGCGGACCGTTCACGGCCTATCCCGATCTCATCGCGCTGCTGATGGATCGCGGCGTCCGCGAGGCGGCCATCGCCGCGCTGCCCGCGGATGCGATGAAGGCCACGTCCATTTCACAGCTGACGCGCGAGTACACGCTGTCGGAAATCGCGATCCTGACGCGTGCCGCACCGGCGCGGCTGCTCGGCACGAAGGATCGCGGCCATCTGGGCACGGGTGCCGTCGGCGACGTCGCGATCTACCGCGACAAGGCCGACAAGGCCGAGATGTTCCGCGCCGCCGAATGGGTGCTGAAGGACGGCGCCGTGATCGTGCGCTCCGGCGAGCCGCTGGCCGTGCGCTACGGGCGCACGCTGCAGATCGAGCCGGAGTACGATCCGGGCATCACGCGCCACGTTCACAGTCTCTACGAGAAGCGGTGGGGCGTGCCGCCCGATACGTTCAGCGTGCCGGCCGAACTTCTGCGTGAAGCGTCGCCGTTCGAGGTGGTGCCGTGTCGGAGCTGAGCCCTGTGAACAAAGCGATCGAGATCAACGGTGTCGTCATCGACGACACGTTCGCCGAAGCCTTCGGCATGAGCGGATCGAGCCTCATCATCACGGCCGACAGCATCAAGTGGGCGCGCATCTGCGCGACCGTGATGACCGGGTTCGGCACTTCGGTGATCGGCTGCGGCGCGGAATGCGGGATCGACTGCGAGCTGTCGCCCAACGACACGCCCGACGGACGCCCCGGCGTGCGCGTGCTGATGTTCGGTTTCTCGCCGGACGCTCTCACGCCGCAAGTGAAGAACCGTGTCGGCCAGTGCGTGCTCACCAGCCCAGGCTCGGCCTGTTACAATGGGCTACTAGGCACCGAGCAGAAGATCGCGCTGGCCAGCGGCGTCAAATTCTTCGGTGACGGCAATCAGACGTCGAAGAAGCTCGGTAACCGCCGCTTCTGGCGCATTCCCGTCATGGACGGCGAATTCATCTGCGAGGACACCGTGGGCCTGACGACCGAAGCGGTCGGCGGCGGCAACATGCTGATCCTCGGCCGCGAGCGCAAAGGCCTGCTGGAAGCGACCGAGGCTGCGGTCGATGCCATCGCGCAGGTGCCGGACGTGATCACGCCGTTCCCGGGGGGCATCGTTCGTTCCGGCTCGAAGGTCGGCGCCAAGTACAAGGGCATGTTCGCGTCCACGAACGACGCGTTCGCTCCGACGCTGCGGGCGATCTCGAAGAGCGAACTCAGCGAGGATACGATCGCGGTTCTCGAAGTCGTCATCGACGGACTGACATCCGAGGCGGTCAGCAACGCGATGCGTGCCGGCCTGAAAGCCGTGATCGACATCGGCGCGTCGAAGGGCGTCACGCGCATTTCCGCCGGCAACTACGGCGGCAAGCTCGGCCAGCATCATTATCATCTGCAGAAGTTGGTGCCCCAATGAGCGCGCTCACGCTGAAGCTGAAGGCCACGCCGGATCAACGGCTCGACCTGTCCGCGCTGTCGCCGGCCAAGGTCTCCGCCATGTCGCAGGGCGACATCGAGCGGCTGTCGATCGGCATCGGCCGCCGGTCCGTCAAGCTCGGCGACGTGTTCGCGATCTCGGGCACGCCCGGCGACACGCTGGTCATCGAGGGCAGCACCGCACGGCTGGACGGGATCGGCACGGAGCTCGATCAGGGCACACTGATCGTGGAGGGCGACGTGGGCGCCTACGCCGCTCGCCGCATGAAAGGTGGGCGACTGGACATTCGCGGCGCGGCCGGTGCGTATCTCGCAAGCGGCCTGCGCGGCGGCATCGTAACTGCAAAGTCGGCCGGCGATCTCGCGGGCGCGCCGAAAGTGGGCGAACGTTTCGGCATGCTGGGCGGCGTCGTTGTGATCTCGGGTGACGTTGGCGAGCGCGCCGGCGATCGCATGCGTCGCGGCACGATCATCGCGAAGGGCCGCTTCGGCGCATCCGCCGGCTCGCGCATGATGGGCGGCACGCTCTGGACGGAACAGGGTTTCGGCGCCGGACCTGGGCCGCTCATGCGCCGCGGCACGCTTATCGGCCCGAGCGTGGAGCGTCTGCTGCCGACCTTCAACGATGCCGGGTTGCATGACCTCAACGTCCTGCGCCTGATCTCGCGTTATTTCGCCGAGACGCTGGGCGAACTGGCACCCCCTGCCCTGCCGCCAAAGGTCCGCCGGATCTCCGGCGACCTCGCCACCATCGGCAAAGGCGAGATTCTGCTGACGGCTTGAGCCTTCCCTCAGAACCGGACGGGTGCTTCGCGCGTATATGGCTTACAGGCCTCAGCTGGAGACAGCGGAGAAAAGCCGTGGACTTGCGAAATTACTCAATGGTTTGAAGGAGCGGGCTTATGGTGGCCATCATCATTTCGGCGTGCCTGGCGGCGGACCCGAAGGTCTGCAAGGACCATCGCGTGCCCCTGAACGAGAATTACAACGCGGCGCGCTGCTATCTGTATGCCCAGCCGCATTTCGCCAAATGGGCCGCCGATCACCCCGCGTGGGAAATCAAGAAATGGAAATGCGTTGACGGCAACGTCCAGGATCTCTGAAGCCGTCGCACTATTTCACCCGTTGCTCGGACGTGTCCGGCGCGTCTGACGCAAAGACGCGAGACGATTTGGGCGGCACGCCGCCGCTGACCTCGACCACGAATTTCTGGCGTATCGCACGGCCGAAATCGCCAAAGCCTTCCGCCGGCAGCACGAACGCTCCACCGCCGCCCATGACGTTCTCATTATAATACGCCTCGAGGCTCTGCGCCTCCTTGCCTTCGAGGATCGGCAAGCCGTTGATCGTGATGTTGTAGCCAACCAGCTCGTCACGCACGCTCTTTACGGGTTCCCGCGGGTTGCAGTTGTCGCTGCCATCGCCCGAGACGTCGATGATGATGCGTGTCGCCTTGGCCGGCACCTGCGTCACCACCTTGTCGGCGAGATAGCGCATCATCAGGCCCATGCAGGTGAACTCGCCACCCTGATGCGGCACCTTGCGAACCAGATTGGCGACGGCTGCCGCCTCTTCCTTCGACGCGATGCGCATCCACGGCACCGAGACCTTCGGTTTGTCCGCCCACGTGACGAGCGTGAACAGGATGCCGCCCTTGCCACCGCTGAGGATGGCGTCCAGCACCTGCGGATCTTCCAGCGCGGTGGCGATACCCTGCATCTGCAGCTGGTAACGATGCTCGTCGACCGAATTGGATACATCGACGGAGACGACCAGGGCCGTGTCGACCTCGCCTGGCTTGTTCTCCTGGGCGCAGGCCCATTGCGCGGCGCCACCGACAAAAACCGCGACAGCCATACGGAGAGCAGCTTTCAGCATGGAACTTGACGTCCTCTTCTTCTGAGACGCGCTAGCGCATCGCCTTATCGTAGTCGACGGCGGTCTCCAGTCCCTTTGCCGTCTCCAGGCCCTTCGTTCCGGTGAAC
>JAKAXS010000332.1 GCA_021816505.1 Pseudomonadota bacterium | reverse complement strand
GATCTAGGAAATGGAATCTCTCGAGATCGAGGTGCTCGCCTCTCTCGGCATCCCCAATCCCTACACAGAGCCCCCCGAGGCGAAGGTCTGATCGATTATGAGCACGGAGCAGAATGGCCGCACGGAAGCTGTGGCGGCATCACAAACAACCGAGGAGCGATCGCAACCCGCGTCCAGCTGGTTCTCGGCTCTTCGCTCCCGCCTCGGCATGAGCGATCCGCAGACTCTGCGTGCGACGCTGGAAGATGCGTTGCGCGGCGACGCGGACGCGGCGTCCTCCGCCTTCTCCAATGAAGAGCGCGAGATGCTGCTGCGCATGTTGCGCTTCTCCGCGCTCCGCGTCGACGACGTCATGGTGCCGCGGGCCGACATCACGGCCATCGAGGAGAACGCGTCGATCGCCGAGCTGATCGATCTGTTTCGCGAGGCCGGCGTCTCGCGCATTCCGCTGTTCAACGAGACGCTCGACGATCCGCGCGGCATGGTCCACATCAAGGACTTCTTCTCCTGGCTGATCGCCGAGGGCGCCACCGCGACCAAGGCAGCCGGTGACGGCACCAACGGCAGTATCAAGGATCTGCGCCATCTCGACATGGCAAAGCTCGATCTGTCGCGGCTGATCACGGTCACCAAGATCCGCCGTCCGACGCTGTTCGTGCCGCCGTCGATGCCGGCGATGAACCTGCTCATCCGCATGCAGTCGACGCGCAACCACATGGCGATCGTCGTCGATGAGTATGGTGGCACCGACGGCCTGATCACCATCGAGGATCTCGTCGAGCAGATCGTGGGCGCCATCGACGACGAGCACGATGAAGCCGATGCCGCTCACATTACCGACGATCCCAAGCTCGGCATGCTGGCCGCCGCGCGCACGCCGATCGCCGAGTTGGAAGCGCGTATCGGCACCAAGCTGCTCACGGCAGACGAAGAGGAAGACATCGACACGTTGGGTGGTCTGGTGTTTGCCATCGTGGGCCGCGTGCCGGCCCGCGGCGAAGTCGTGCGCCACCATTCAGGCATTGAGTTCGAGGTGCTGGATGCCGACCCCCGTCGCATCAAGAAGCTCAAGGTGATTGTCCCCGTGATCGCATCGGCGGACGACACGCCTCCTGGAATCGCGTGACACCGCCTCATCCATCGGCGGATGGTGTCGGAGCGACATCTCTCGCTTCGCTAACGTCGCCAATGGCTCTGCGAGCTTGGGTTCAGAGCCGCCATGGTTGGGCGAGGCGCGGACTGGCGTTCGCGGCAGGCTCCTTCTCCGTCCTGGCGCTGCCCCCTTTCTTTGTTTGGCCGATCCTTTTCCTCACCCTTCCCATCCTCGTCTGGCTGCTGGATGTCGACGCCACGTCGCCGCCGCGCCGCTGGATCCGTCACGCTCCGTTGATCCAAGCGGCGTCCATGGGCTGGTGGTTCGGCTTCGGCTACTTCTTCTTCGGCCTGTTCTGGCTGGGCGAAGCCTTCCTCGTCGAGGCCGCGACGTTTGCGTGGTTGCTGCCCTTCGCCGTCACGCTGATGCCGGCCGGCCTCGCACTGTTCTATGGCGCCGCCACCGCCGTGGCGGCCGCGATCTCGCGCCCGGGGCTTGAACGCGTTATCGCCCTCGCCGTTGCCCTCGGCATCGCCGAGTGGTTGCGCGGCCACGTGCTCACCGGTCTACCGTGGAATGTCCTGGGATACGCGCTCACCTGGCCGCTGCCGTTGATGCAAGGCGCGACGCTCGTCGGCATCTACGGCCTCACGCTCTGGGCCGTCGTCATTTTCGCCGCGCCGCTGGTCCTGGCGGAAAAGCAGCGGCGCGCGGGACGAAATCCGTGGGTGCCCCCCCTCGCGCTTGCTCTCGTCCCGCTCGGGCTGCTGGTCGCCTACGGTGCCGCCACGCTCGCTGTCGGCAACCACGAGCAAACCGGCACACGCGTGCGCATCGTCCAGCCGAGTGTTCCGCAGCGCGAGAAATGGCAGCCGCAGAACCAGCGCGCGATCTTCGACCTTCATCTCGATCTGTCACGCCGCAACGCTGCCGGCGAGGCCGACAATCTCGACGGCATCGACCTTCTCGTCTGGCCCGAAGCCGCGATGCCGTTCTTTCCGCTCGAACAGCCCCAGGCGCTCGCAGATATCCGTGCCCTTCTCGGCGACAACAAACGTCTCATCACCGGTGGCCTGCGCCGCGCGCCTCGCTCCGGCGAACCGGAAAGCGCGCGCCCGGCCAAGTTCGACTTCTTCAACAGTCTGATGATCGTCGGCCACCAGGATCAGCCGATCCAGGTCTACGACAAGATCCACCTCGTGCCGTTCGGCGAGTACCTGCCGCTGCAATCGACGCTGGAATCCATCGGCCTGGAGCAGTTGACGCGTCTGCGCGGCGGTTTCACGCCCGGCCCCTCGCCGCGCCCCGTGCTCGACGGTATCGGTCCGCTTATTTGCTATGAAGCGATCTTTCCCGGTGCCCTGATCCAGGGCGCCGAGCGCCCAAAGGTATTCGTGAACCTCACCAACGATGGATGGTTCGGCAACACGACGGGGCCGCGCCAGCACCTTCATCAGGTGCGCGTCCGGGCGGCCGAGGAGGGGATTCCGATCGTTCGCTCCGCCAACAACGGAATCTCGGCCCTGATCGATGCGGACGGCCGGATCGTCGCCGATCTTGGCCTGAACGAGAAAGGTGTCATCGACGCCGTCCTGCCCGCCGCCAAGCCGCCTTCGCCCTATGCCCGTTGGGGCGATTGGCTTTTTGGCGTTAACCTATTGATTTTCGGGCTATGGTGGCTGTATCTCCGCTCCCGGCCGGTGCCCGTGGTGGCTTGATCACAGCTGGCGTCAAGTTGCCCGTCGGCGGGACTGGTATTGGCCAAGGTTTATGAGTATAAGGCCGCCAATGTCTTCTCGCTCCGCCGCGAATAGCGCGTAGAGCCGACAAGATGCGACCCAACGATAGCAACACGCGCGCGGCCGTCACGGATCGTCAGCGCCTCGACTGGAGTTTCGACCAATGGCCGTTCCGCGGAAGAAAGTCAGCCACATGAAGACGCGCTCGCGTCGCGCGCACGATGCGCTGGCTGCCCCGACCTACATCGAAGACAAGGACAGCGGCGAGCGCCGTCGCCCCCATCACATCGACCTCAAGACCGGCAAGTACAACGGCCGTCAGATTCTTGAGCCGAAGGCCGACGTTTAAGGCTAGATAGGGCGGCATGGGGCTGAGCCGGGGGAACGGCCGCGGCTCCACACGCAAGCTTTGCTGTGGATGCTGGCGGCCAATCGCCGGCTCTTAAGGGGAGAAATCCATGTCGCTTCGGGCCATTCCGCTCATTCTGGTAGCGTTCCTTCTCTACAATTTCGTCGTGCTGTTCTCCGGCTGGGGCGCTGAAAGCGCCGATGCCGCGACAGCCGTCGCAGCCGACGGCGCGGCCAACGCCCGCAGCCTGCTGAGCAGCGAAATCTTCAGCCTCCCGATGCTGAGTGGCGCCCGCTGGGTGTTCACCATCGGCGACCTGATCATGCTGGTCACGCTGCTGCTGCTGTTCATCGAGATCGTGAAGTCGACCTACACGTCGACGTCGTCTCTGCTCGATCACGGCCTGTCGATGCTGGTGTTCGTTGCCTGTCTGATCGAGTTTCTCACGGTACCGCAGGCCGCGACGTCGCTCTTCTTCCTGATCATGATGGCCTCGCTGATCGACGTCATCGCCGGCTACACCATCGGCATCCGCGTCGCCCGCCGCGACCTGACATTCGGCGGCGCCGAGCACTGAGTGCCAGCGCAGGTTGTCGCTTCGAAAATCTTCGCAAGTGAGTAAGAGCGGGCGGGATGAACACCGTCCGCTTTTATTTTTGACTGACGGTGGAATTGGTTTCGTTGTATTTGTTTCTCAATTGATTCCGTGCGCGCTGGATTCCGAACGTGATGCAGCAGTCAGATATCGTTCGGGCGATCGAGCAGAACCGGCTGTTCCTCAACATCCAGCCTGTCGTCAGCACGCAGACCCATCGCCCCGTTTTCTACGAAGCCTTGTTGCGCCTTCGAACGGACGACGGTGTCATCGTTCCCGCCGCCGATTTCATCGAAATCACAGAGCAACAGAA
>JAKAXS010000331.1 GCA_021816505.1 Pseudomonadota bacterium | reverse complement strand
CGAACAGTGACGAAGACGTGAATTCCACCGTCGCGAAACCCTGGTTGAAGTTGCGTGCCGCCTTCAGCCGCTCCAGCAGCTTCTTCGGCATCGGTTTCCCGGTTTTCTCGTGCAAGGCGAAGCGTTCGAGAACTTCAGGGCGCGACAGCCAGTGCTCATAAAGCTGCGACGGCAGCTCGACGAAATCGCGCGACACGGCCGTGCCGGCGATCGAGGGATACGTCACGTCGGACAGCAGCCCGTGAAGGCCGTGGCCGAACTCGTGGAACAGCGTGCGCGCGTCGTCAAACGACAGCAACGTCGGCTCGCCCTCGGATGCCTGCGCAAAGTTCATGACGTTGACGATGATCGGCCGCGTCTCGCCACGCAGCTTGTCCTGCGAGCGGAACGCCGACATCCACGCACCCGACTGTTTCGACGGGCGCGCGAAATAGTCGCCCAGGAATACGCCGACGTGGTCGCCGCCGCGCGTCGTCACTTCCCAGACGCGGACGTCGGGGTGATAGCGCGGGGCGTCGGGCAGCTCCTTGAACTTGAGGCCGAACAGTTTCGTCGCCGTGTCGAAGGCGGCGTCGATCATGTTGTCCAGCTGCAGGTACGGACGCACCTCGCCGTCGTCGAGGTCGAAGCGGGCCTTGCGCTCCTTCTCGGCGTAGTAGCGCCAGTCCCAAGCGGCGACGGCGAAGTTGCCGCCTTCTTCCTGTGCACGCTTCTGCAAGGCGTCGCGCTCTTCCGTCGCGCGCTTCACCGCGGGCGCCCAGACGCGGCCCAACAGATCGCGCACGGCCTCGGGCGTCTTCGCCATCGTGTCTTCCAGGGCGTATTGGGCGAACGTGTCGAAGCCGAGCAGCGCCGCCTTCTCGGCCCGCAGCGCAATGATCTTGCGGACGATATCGCGATTGTCCGTCTTGCCGTCGTTCTCGCCGCGCCGCGTCCAGGCGTTGAAAGCCTCCTCACGCAGATCGCGGCGGCTGGAGAACTGCAGGAAGCTTTCGACACTGGAGCGCGCCAGCGTGATGGCGTGGCCTTGCTTCAGTCCGAGATCGGTCGCGGTGCGGGCGGCCGCTTCGCGCACACCCTCGGGCAGGCCTGCCAGATCGGCCTCGCCATCGAGTGCCAGATGCCAGCTTTGCTCGTCGGCCAGAACGTTCTGGCTGAACGTGGTGCGCAACTCCGCCAGCTGTTCCTTGATCTCCGCGATGCGCTTCTTGGCCTTGGGCTTCAGCTTCGCGCCTTCGCGCACGAAGCCCAGGTATGTCCGCTCCAGCACGCGCAGTTGCTCGTCGTCCAGGCCGAGGCGTTCGCGGCGATCGTGAAGCTCGGCGATACGCCCGAACAGCTTTGAATTGAGGTAGATCGCGGAGTAGTGCGCGGCATACTTCGGCGCGAGGTCGCGCTCGATGGCCTGCAGAGCCGCGTTCGTATCAGCGCTGGCGAGGTTGTAGAAAACCTCCGACACTTTGGAGAGCAGCACGCCCGACTTCTCCATCGCCAAGATCGTGTTCGCGAACGTCGGCTTGGATGTCGCCTTGGCGATCGCCTGCATCTCGGCCTTGTGCTCGGCAAAAGCCTGCTTGAACGCCGGCGCATAGTGTTCGGGCTTGATCGCCTCGAACGGCGGCAGTCCGAACGGCGCGCGCCACTTGCCCAACAGCGGGTTGACGGGCTTGGCCGTGGTCTTCTGCTTCGACTTCGCGGATGCCGTCTTGGCCATGTCGTCCTCGCTGGAATGAGATGCGGCAGCGATAGCGCAGGTGCGCCATGTCCCGCAATCGTTCGCGGAACAGGTAGGCACGCATCCAGGCGCGGCCAAGACGAGGGAGCCACAAACAAGCGAAGGACCGGTGGGGGAACCGATCCTTCTCATTGCAGGGGCAGACAAGACTTATGGGTAGAAAGAAGACAGAGACAGCTACCTTCAGGACCGCCCGGCGCCCGATCGTGGGCTGGGGGCAACTTTCCGATCTCGGTCGCTTGGCGAGCGGCCCCGGAGGCAACTGTCCATAGATTGCGCGGCGTTTGCGGCGGGCCAAGGGCTGGCGCACGTCGCCATTCCGGCGGGTTCAAGGAATTTTGATGGAGGCCCGCGCCATGCAGCCCGGCGGGCAAAGGGTCCGAATAGGTTGGCCCGATCCACGGAGAGAAGGGCTCGGAATGGGGATTGGGGGCTAGTCTCCGAGTCAGGGAGGTGGATCGGGCCAAGCTCGGTGTCGACATGACCCTGGCGGCAGAATGTGACCATGATGTGGACTCTGCCGCTCACGCCGCGATCAGCTTTTTGTCACAGGCATGTGAAGAGCGGCTTGAAAATTCCTGAGGCGGAGTCACAATCGGGCGAGATCGCAAATGGAGGCGCGCTTGAGCGAATCCGATCCGATAAAGTTTCGCCCGCGTAGCGCGGGCGCATCCTCTGGAGTTTTTCCAGGCTCCGCCACCGGCCGCGACGGCCCGGCCATCACCGCTTTCAACCGACACGAACTCAACGAAATTCTCGCCGTCTACGGTCGGAAGGTCGCCGCCGGCGAATGGCGCGACTACGCACTCGATCTCGGCCGGGAGCGGGCGGTGTTCTCCGTCTTCCGCCGCTCGTCGGAAGTGCCGCTCTATCGCATCGAGAAGGCTCCCAAGCTCGCCCGCAAGCAAGGCGCCTACAGCGTCGTCGCCGCGACCGGCCTGATCCTGAAGCGCGGCCACGAGCTGCGCCGCGTGCTCTCCGTCCTGGAAGCCGGCGTCAGGCTGGTGGAGGCTTAGACCTCGGTCGGCAACAGGGTTATTCGCCGGGCTGTTCGGCGAACCATGCCTTTGTTGCTCAGTCGCTGGATCGAACTGCTCAACGTACTTTGCGGAATTGCGAGCGTTTCCGCCACCGCCTTGAGCGTAGCGTTGACGCTTCCGTCGTTCTCGCGAAGATATTCGAGAAGACGGGCATCGGACTTGGCGATCTTGGGTGACGACGTTACGCGAGCTCCCCGAACGGTACGTAGTACGGCACCCAGACTTTCTGAGACTCCGTTTCGCCAAGCCTGCTCAATCCGCTCGCCGACCAAGACGTTGCTGGATGCAAAATATCGTCTCAGATCGGGCACGACGTCGCTGACTGCAGCCGCCGTCGCTTCCAGTATGTCTTCCGCATCCTGCCGTGTCAGGTCGCAACGTGTTTGTGCTAGTCGGATGAGGGCCTGGCGATTTGGCCATTTGGTAGAACCTTCGATCGTCAGGGCCATCGGATCGTTGGGCAGGTATGCCCAGGTTGTTACGAGGTCGTAGACGGGCGACAGGCTTGCCTTGCCATCAACGTGCGCGTAGCTCAGACCAAAGTTTTTCAGATGCGCGTCGCCGTTGCGAATAGCGCAGTTTAGAGCAAAGAGTTGGAACAGGGCCTTTAGGGCGGGCACGGCGTCGTTGGGAGGAAGGAATTCTCTTAGTCGCCGGAAAACGCGGGTCTCATACCCGCCCTTGTACTTGTCGGCCGTCCCAAGCGCATTGAGGACGCAGAAGTCTTCAAACCCAAGGTACTCACCGTCGGCGATGTCGAATCGTTCGACGACGAGTGCCCCACCATCATCCGACAAAACCGAGTGAGGCACATTCAAGCCGAGCCGTCTCGCCGCTTGTAGGCAGAAGAACTCATTGGCAGCGAGCTCAGGGTACTCGTCTTCGTCCCACAATTTAACAATGTGCGTCGCGCTTTGTACGCTTGGTGACTGGCGGCCTGCATCCGACAGTTTTCCGGATTGTGCGCGGATCATCACCTTGGGTTGAACGCCGGACAAGCCGGAGTGCACCGCGAATTCTTGGAGCAGATAGTCGAACAGCTGTCCGTCGCGTCGAGCGCGTAGAATTTCATCGATGGACTGAAATGGAACGACCTCGTCCAAGCCTTGGTCGAGTGACGAATACCTCAGTCGTCCGATCTGCGTCCGCCCCACCACTGCAAGGAGATCGAAGTCATCAAAAGTTCCGGTTGCCTTGGCGAAGCGCCGACGTAACCGGTTTCGAAGGGCGCCCTCAGGCAGGTTCATTTCAAAGATTGGAAGCAACCCGACTTTGAGATCCCACGACTGAACACGGACGGGCATCGTCAATGAGACGCTACGCTGAACT
>JAKAXS010000330.1 GCA_021816505.1 Pseudomonadota bacterium | reverse complement strand
GCAGTGCGATCAGGTGACCGTCGCCGCTCTTGCCCTTCTCGAGATGGGAGTGGCATTCCGCCTCCTCGACGTTGAAATGGGCCAGCAGCATCTCGGTGTTGGCGTGCTCGAAGTTGAAGCGCGAGTATTCCTTCTCGGCCTGCAGGAAGACGTCGCCGTACAGCAGGCGCCGGTCATCGTCGCGGCCGTTGAAGTTCAAGTCGTACACGCGGTCAACGCCCTGCACGTACATGGCAAGGCGTTCCAAACCATACGTGATCTCGCCCGCCACCGGCTTGCAATCAAAGCCGCCGACCTGCTGGAAATAGGTGAACTGCGACACTTCCATGCCGTTGCACCAGACTTCCCAGCCCAGGCCCCACGCGCCGAGCGTCGGGCTCTCCCAGTCGTCCTCGACAAAGCGGATGTCGTTGATGGATGTGTCGATGCCGATCGCATCGAGGCTCTGCAGGTAGAGATCCTGAATGTCCGCCGGCGACGGCTTCATGATCACCTGGAACTGATAGTAGTGCTGCAGCCTGTTCGGGTTCTCGCCATAGCGCCCGTCTTTGGGCCGGCGCGAGGGCTGGACGTAGGCGGCGCTCCACGGCTTCGGGCCCAGCGCGCGCAGCGTGGTGGCCGGGTGGAACGTGCCGGCGCCCACCTCCATGTCGTACGGCTGCAGGATCACGCAACCTTGCGCGCCCCAGAACTGCTGCAGCGTGAGGATGAGGTCCTGAAATGCCTTGCGCGGCTGCAGCTGAGGAGCCGCTTGCGCCTTCGTCTTGGTGGCCATGAAGAGCTAGTCGCCGTCTGCTGAATTTCGCGGCACTATAAGCATTCGCCCCGGCATGTCACGGCCCGGAATGCCCTTTCTGCCAAGCTCCCCGCTCGCCGTCAGTTGGTCTTCGGACGATAAACCTTGTCGGAGGCGTCGTATTCCAGCGCACCCAGATCTTTGACCGGACGCGGCACGCGCGCCGCGCGGCGCTGCAGCTCTTCGGCCACGCGCGCGGCTTCCTGCGCCTGCTCGGCGATCGTGCGCGCCAGCCAGCGCGCACCGGCAAAAACACCGGCAGCAATCAACACGGCTCCAAAGACATGCGGCATGGGGCCCTCTTACGTCGGTGACTACAATCCGAAGCGGGACCACAGCGCCCGCGCCTCGACAGCGGACACCAAGTCATCGGCGATTGCAAGCCCCGCAGACCCGTCTCCCGAGCCTGAAATGTTAAACGATGGCAATCTCCTGAGCCGGCTCAAGAGCCCGCCCCGCTCGAGCGGAACCACCTTCAAACGCACGTCCGGCCCGTAGAGCTCGTGCATCTTGGTACGAACGTCGGAGATGCCGTCGATCAGGCCGTATTCCATCGCCTTCGGGGCTGACCAGAACGCACCCGTGAACAGCTCGCCGTCCAGCCCTTTGAGCCGGCCCGCGCGCCGCTCTTTCACCACGCCGATGAACACGTCGTGGACATCGCGCTGGATCGACTTCAACCGCTCCACGTCGTCAGCCTTCTCCGGCTGGAACATGTCGAGCGTGCCCTTGTGCTCGCCAGACGTATAGACGCGACGGTCGATCGACAGCCGCTCGATAGCGCGATCGAGACCGAAGCTGGCCGATATCACGCCGATCGAGCCGACGATCGAAGAGGCATCGGCGAAAATCTGATCGCCGGCCAACGCGATGTAGTAGCCGCCCGACGCGGCGACATCCTCGCAGAAAACGTAGATCTTCTTCTTCTTCTCATCCGCGAGCTGGCGCAGCCGCTTGAGGATCAGGCTCGACTGCACCGGCGAACCACCCGGCGAGTTGACGATCATCGCCACCGCGCCGACCTTCGACATGGAGAAGGCCTTCTCGATCGGGCCCGCAACGCCCGCCAGCGACAGGCCCGGGCGCAACGGCGTGGCCATGCCGATCGTGCCGGATAGACGCAGGACGGGAACGACCGGACCGGATTTGAAAGGCCACATCTAAGGAAATCTCCATCATGCAAAGCAAGGACCGGCTTGTAGCAGCCGCATCCACGCGGGGGCAACCTCAGCTAAATGGCGAGCGGCGCGCCGTCTCTCAAGATCGCCGACACCTCGGGCAGAAACGCGTGCCCCTCGCCGTGCAGCACCAAGGGTTGCCTGATCTCCAACGGCGCGCGGCTGCCCTTTATGCCATGCACGATAACGCGGATCGCAGGTTCGCCGGCACGCGCGTACACGGGCTTCACCCTGATGCCGCCGAACCGCATGCCGAACGCCTCGAGTATGTCGCGCAGCGCGTCGGCCTTGTGGATCATCGTGAAACTGCCGCCGGGACGCGTGAGCCGCGCCGCCAGGCGCACCCAGATTTCCAGCTGGCTCGCATCCATGCTGTGGGATGCAGCCTTGAGAGGGTTGTCCGACGCAGTGCCGTGCCCCTCCAGATGGAACGGCGGGTTGGCCAGCACCGCATCGAAGCTTTCATCCACCAGCCCCGCACTGCGCAAAGCGTCGGCCTTGCCGACGATGTCGCCTTGCACGACGCGCACACGTGCATCGAGTGCGTTTCGCGCGACGTTGTCCCGCGCCAGCGCAGCCAGTTCGTCCTCACGTTCAAGCAGCGTCACGTGAAGGTCGTTCAACCTGCGCGCGGCGCACAGCCCAACAACCCCAACACCCGCTCCCGCATCGAGGACGCTGCGTGAAGCGGTCGTGACCGTCGCTGCCAGCAACACCGCGTCGACGCCTGCGCGATATCCGGCCCGAGGCTGCAGAACGCGCAACGCTTCCCCCAGAAACGCATCGTCCGTCACCGCGGCCGCAGTCTGCACCTCGTTCACGGCCGCTCCTTCGTCAGAAAGGCCCCAAGGTCGGCGTCGAGCAGCAAACGGCGCGCCTGGTCCCAGTCCTCGCTGTCGACCATCACGCGCTGAGGCGCCCAGCCTGGCGCGATGTGCATGGAGTGCAAATTGCGATCGAGAACGGCGAAATTGATCCCTGCATCCCGCAGCAGCGCTTCGACGAAGCTGATAAGCACGCTATCCTGAGCCAGAAGCACTTCACGCATCGAGCCATCCCATTGACAAATCGGCGCTCCCATGCGGCAAAGGAGGTTCTCGTCCCGTCTGCGGCAGACGCTATAACAGCCCCAAGCCGCCCGCCACATCTTGCGGGCCGGCGAACAAAAAAAGGTAGGCCACTTGGGTGTAGTCGTCCCACTCGGCGAAGCGCGCGCCACGCCAGAAAGTCTGAAGCCGCTGTCCGACCTCGTACAGGCGGACATGGAGGCCATAAACCGCATCATTCTCGACAAGGCGATCTCCGACGTCGAGACGATACCCGAGCTGGCGCATCACCTGATCGATTCCGGCGGCAAACGCCTGCGGCCCATGCTGGCGCTGGCCGCATCGAAGCTGTGCCGCTACGACGGCACGAACCACGTGCGCGTCGCCGCAGCCATCGAGTTCATGCATACCGCGACGCTGCTGCACGACGACGTCGTGGATGAAAGCGACGCAAGGCGCGGCAAGAAGACCGCGCGCCTGATCTGGGGCAACCAGGCGAGCGTTCTGGTCGGCGATTTTCTGCTCGGCCAGGCTTTCCGCATGCTGGTGGACGTCGGCTCGCTGCCTGTACTGCGCATCCTGTCGAACGCCGCGGCCGTCATCGCCGAAGGCGAAGTGATGCAGCTGGCGGCCGCGAAGAATACGTCGACCACGGAAGACGAGTATCTCGCCATCATCAACGCCAAGACCGCCGCCCTGTTCTTGGCTGCGGCTGAAGTCGGCGGCGCCATCGTCAACCGTCCCGCGGCCGAGCTGGCAGCCTTGCGATCCTACGGCAAGAACCTCGGCCTCGCCTTCCAGCTCGTGGACGACGCGCTCGACTACGGTGGCGACAGCGCCCGCCTCGGCAAATCCGTGGGTGACGACTTCCGCGAAGGCAAGATCACCCTGCCCGTCATCCTGTCGTTCCGCCGTGGCAACGAGGAAGAGCGCGCCTTCTGGCAACGCACGATCGCCGAGGGCGACATTGCCGACGGCGACATCGAGCACGCGATCGCCTTGATGCGCAAACACAAAGCCATCGAAGCCACACTGGAACGCGCCCGCTCCTACGGCGCCATCGCCCGCGACGCGATGGCGATCTTCAGATC
>JAKAXS010000009.1 GCA_021816505.1 Pseudomonadota bacterium | reverse complement strand
CCGGCATCGATCTGAAGAAACACCCGCCGGAGAAGGGCCGCTGGATTTCGCCGGTGCTCATCGCGGCAGTGGCCGAAACGCTGTCGCGCGGACGGCAGTCGCTGCTGTTCCTCAATCGCCGCGGTTATGCGCCGCTGACGCTATGCCGTAGCTGCGGTCATCGTTTCGAGTGCCCGCAGTGCACGGCTTGGCTCGTGGAACACCGTTTCCGCAACAAGCTGAACTGTCATCACTGCGGCTTCTCGCTGCCCATTCCGGACGCCTGCCCCAAGTGTGGAGAGGTGGGCGCCCTGGTGGCGTGCGGCCCCGGCGTGGAACGTGTCGCCGAAGAGATCGCGGAATTGTTTCCCGACGCGCGTCGCACGATCCTGTCGTCCGATCTCGTGCCGGGGCTCACCGAAATGCGCGAGGTCATCCGCTCCATCGAGGCGGGCGAGGCCGACATCATCATCGGGACGCAGATCGTGGCGAAGGGCCACCACTTCCCCGATCTCGACACGGTGGGTATCGTCGACGGCGACCTGGGTCTGGCCATGGGCGCCGATCCGCGCGCGGGGGAACGCACCTTTCAGCTGCTGCATCAGGTGACGGGCCGCGCCGGCCGATCGTTCGCCAACGGTCGCGGCTTCGTGCAGACGCACCTGCCGGAACACCCGGTGATGCAGGCCATCATCGCCGGTGATCGGGAAGCGTTTCTCGAACAGGAGATCCTCAACCGCCAGCGCGGCCTGCTGCCACCCTACGGCCGGCTCGCCGCGCTCGTCGTCTCGGCGCGCGACAAGCATCAGGCCGAGGCATTCGCCCGCGACGTCGCCCGCCGCTCACCCGCCGCCGAGCGCATCGAGGTGCTGGGTCCGGCCGAGGCGCCGATCGCCGTCGTGCGCGGACGCCACCGCTGGCGCATTCTGGTCAAGGCCCCGCGCGAAATGGACGTGCAGGCCTACCTGCGCCAATGGCTGGCGAGCCTGCCCCCCATCAAAGGCGACCTGCGCCTGCAGGTGGACATCGACCCGTATTCGTTCTTGTGAGCGCTTGACGGCAAACCCGAAAAAGCCGCAGTAATAGCCGCAAGTTTACGCGCAAAAATTCACGCAATCCAAGATAGGGCAGGCATCCTGCGCACGGAACAATATACTGATTTTGTTGTTAAATATGGAGAGATCCATGCCGGAGAAGCCCGCAAAAAAAGCCGCAAAAAAAGCCGCAAAAAATGTCGCAGAGATGCCGGTGCCGGTGGTGACGACTGACGAAGGTCAGCCCCATGATCGTGGCGAAGATGCCTTCCTCATGGAGCCGATGCTGATTTCCGAAGAGTGCGACCAGCGCCGCGAACTCACTGATTTGGTTCTCGAACTTACCAAGCGATCATCGGCATTCCGGGCAAGCCTTGCGAGAGGACTAGAGCAGCCTCTCGCCGAATTCGTGCGGTCGATGAACTGCTACTATAGCAACTTGATCGAAGGTCGAGGGACGCATCCCGTAGACATTGAGCGCGCGCTTCACAACGACCTGAGTAAGGATCCTGATAAGCGCGATCTGCAGCTGGAAGCGAAAGCTCACATAGAGGTCCAGCGTTGGATTGACGAGGGTCAACTCGACGGCGGGGCGGAAATGACCGTCGATGGCGTGTGCGAAATCCATCGCAGGTTCACTAAACTGGTTCCGGAGTCAGCGCGCGTCGTCGAAGATCGAACAACTGGCAGAAAGAAGCACGTGATTCCAGGATCGCTTCGAACCTACGACGTGGCGGTAGGAGCGCACGTGCCAGTAAGCCCTGGGGCGATCCCTCGCTTCATGCGCCGGTATGAAGAGCGGTACGCGAGGCTCGGAAATTTTGAGGCTATTCTAGCGGCAGGTCCCGCACACCACCGTCTCGTTTACATACACCCGTTTGGTGACGGCAATGGACGCGTGGCGAGGCTCGCATCGTACGCCACGCTGCGAAGAACCCTGGATACCGCTGGATTGTGGTCGGTTGCTCGCGGACTTGCGCGCAGAAAACAAGAGTACATGGGCCATCTGGCATCGTGCGACATCATTCGTCGAGGATCGCGTGATGGTCGGGGCCATCTCGGGGAGGCTGCACTTAGCGCATTCACGAAATTTTTCTTGGAGGTCTGCATCGATCAGGTCTCCTTCATGGAACAGCTTATGAAACCAACGGTATTTCACGAGCGCCTAAGCAAATGGGCAAAAGACGAGGTCGGCCTGGGCACGATCCCGCAGCGCGGCCCGCAAGTTCTCGACGCAATCCTTTATCGCGGGGCATTGCCTCGCGCCGATGTCGCAGGCGTCATTGGGCAATCCGAGCGAACGGCAAACAACGTGATGCTCGCGCTGGCTAAGCACGGCATCGTGTTCTCGCCGGGCGCGAGGGCTCCATGGCAGATCGCGTTTCCAGCTAAGCTTGCGCCGAGACTGATGCCGGGCATGTTCCCAGAGCGCAGCTAACATGCCCCACACCCCCACAGCCACCGGCCCCGCCTGGCGCGCCACCGTGCTCACGCTCTTCCCCGAGATGTTTCCCGGGCCGCTCGGTGTGTCGCTTGCGGGGCAGGCGCTTGCGGCGGGCATCTGGTCGCTCGACACGATTCAGATCCGCGACTTCGGGCTGGGCCGGCATCGTACGGTCGATGACACGCCGGCCGGTGGCGGCGCGGGCATGGTGCTGCGCGCCGATGTGCTCGGCCCCGCCATCGATCACGCACGCGCACGGGATGCCGAAAGCCCGCTCATCTATCTGTCGCCGCGGGGCGAACGACTGACGCAATCCCTCGCGCACGATCTGGCTGCGGCACCTGGCGTAATCCTGCTTGCAGGCCGCTTCGAAGGCATCGACCAGCGCGTGATCGACGCGCGAGGTCTGCGCGAGATTTCCATCGGCGATTATGTGCTGTCCGGCGGAGAGGTCGCCGCCATGGTGCTGCTCGACAGTGTCGTGCGCCTGCTGCCGGGCGTGGTTGGAGCGGCCGAGTCGCTGCAACACGAAAGTTTCGAGACCGGCCTCCTGGAGCATCCCCAGTACACCAAGCCACGCGAATGGGAGGGGCGAGCGATCCCCGACATTCTTCTCTCCGGCGATCATGGCAAGATCGAAGCCTGGCGCCGCGCCGAGGCCGAGCACATCACGGCTGCCCGCCGGCCGGACCTGTTCCGCAGCACCAAGAAATAGAAAAGCCCAGCTTGCGCCGGGCTTCCCTGAAGTTCGCGACAGCTCGCCGGAAGCGGCTCAGTCCTTCAGCTCGGCCGGTACGTTTCCGCCGTTCTCCGCCAGCTTGATCATGACCTGCTTGTGCAGCCACTGGTTCATCTTTGCGGAGTCGCTCGTGTCGCCCGTGTAGTTCAGCTCCTTGGCGAGCTCCTTGCGGGACTTCAGGTCGCTGTCGAGGTTCAGCAGCTTCATCAGGTCGACGATCGACTTGCGCCAGTTGAGGCCCTTTTCCTTCGATGCGGCCTGCAGCTTGTCCATGTTGGCGGCCACATCGACGGATTTGCCGGCCGAAGCGGCAGCGCCCGGTGCGTTGACGGCGACCTTCTGCTCGGCCGGCTGCGGCGTGCCCGAGGTCTTTGATCCCGCGGTGCCCGGCTCCGGCGTGGCGGCATTGGCCGGACCGCCGAAGATGGCCTCAACAATGCTTCCAAAAATGCTCATGGGATTTTCCTTGTGGTTATCGAAGCGCTGAACATAGGGGGTGTTCGCACCTAAACTTTCAAAAATCCAGACAAAGAGTTAGCCTGGGCCTTTTGGGTGGCCCAGGATGTGTAACCTCGTCGCCTAGCGGCGCAATATGCCGCCAACAGCAACTGACGTATCGACAATCCCTGGCAATTCCGCTATGGACCGCCGATCCAATTCTCTGATGCCTGCCGCGCGGGCTCCCGGATGTCCGGGTGAGCCGCGGTAAGGCTTTGTTTTGCTTGGGGTTAAAGTCAATGAACATCATCCAGCAGATCGAGCGCGAGCAGATCAGCGCCATCTCCGCGAAGCGCGCCGTTCCCGAATTCGGGCCTGGCGACACGGTTAAGATCATGGTTCGCGTCGTCGAAGTGGCCGAGCCGGACAAGAAGTCCAAGGCGAAGGCCAAGGGTCCGACCACGACCACGCGCCTGCAGGCCTATGAAGGCGTTGTGATCGCACGCTCAGGCGGCGGGCTCAACGAGAGCTTCACCGTCCGCAAGATCTCTTACGGCGAAGGCGTGGAGCGCGTGTTCCCGATCTACTCGCCGTTCATCGCCGAAATCGAAGTCGTTCGCCGCGGCCGCGTCCGCCGCGCGAAACTTTACTACCTTCGTGGCCGTCGCGGTAAGTCTGCTCGTATCGTCGAGCGTTCCGATGCGCGCGCCCGTCGCCTGAATGCAGCCTGGAAGGGCTTCAAGAAGATCAAGGGCGAGGCCGATGACCTGACGCAGATCAATGGCATCGACGCCGAACTCGCCGCCCGCCTGAAGCAGCTGAACTGCATCAAGCTGGAGCAGATCGCCAACTTCTCCGACGAAGACATCGCCAACGTCGACGAGAACCTGAAGTTGGACGGCCGCATCGAGAAGGACAACTGGGTTGGCCAGGCACAGCGTCTCGTCGCCGAGGCTGCTGCCGCTGAGGTTCCGGCCGAAGGCGAAGCGCAGGCCTGATCCGGTCGCCGCTGTTGATGAGTTTGCGACGGCGGCCTTCTCGGCCGCCGTTTGCGTTTAGTGGCCGCTAACCTCACGAGGCGGGGCCGTTGCACGCTGCACGAAAACAACTACATTCGAGCCATCCGAACTCACATCGCGTAGCCACAGGCCAAGTCCCGATATGTCGAACGTCGAAGCCACACGCGCACTGACACGCGATGGCGCCATCAAGTTGCACGGCCCCGACGCGTTTCGCGCGATGCACAAGGCCGGCCGCCTTGCCGCACAAGCCCTCGACATGCTGGTGCCCTACGCCGTACCCGGCACGACGACCGAACGGCTCGACGAACTGATCCTAGAGTTCGCGCTCGATCACAAGGCCATCCCCGCGACCTTGAACTATCGCGGCTATCGCCACTCGATCTGCACGTCGATCAACCACGTCGTGTGCCACGGCATGCCGAGCGCGAAGCCGCTGCGCGACGGCGACATCGTCAACATCGACGTCACCTTGATCGTCGACGGTTGGCACGGCGACACCAGCCGCATGTATGGCGTGGGCAACGTCTCACGCCGCGCGGAACGTCTGATGGACGTCACCTACCGGGCCTTGCAGCTCGGCATCGAGGCGGTGAAGCCGGGTAACACGACGGGCCACATCGGCGCAGCCATTCAGAACTACGCCGAAGGCGAGCGCTGCAGCGTGGTGGAAGACTTTTGCGGTCATGGGCTCGGTCAGGTCTTCCACGATCGCCCGAACATTCTCCACTACGGCAAGGCCGGCGACGGCCCGGTGCTGAAGCCAGGCATGATCTTCACCATCGAGCCGATGATCAACCTCGGCAAGAAGGACGTGAAGGTGCTGGCCGACGGTTGGACGGCCGTCACGCGCGATCGCGAACTCTCGGCTCAGTTCGAACACACCGTCGTCGTTACGGAAACAGGCTGCGAGATCTTCACGCTGTCGCCTGCCGGCTTCGACAAGCCGCCGTACAACATCGGCTGACATCATGCCGCCGGTTCCTCCCGGAGGGCCGAGCGACGACGAGGCGGAGCAGGATGGCACCCGCGCCGGGCAGGGCTCGTTCTTCGAGCAAGGCGCACCGCTTCATTCAGGGCATCGCGAACGCTTACGCGATCGTTTCCGGAAAGGTGGCGCCGATGCGCTGCCCGACTACGAACTGCTCGAGCTATTGCTGTTTCGGGCCCTTCCCCGCCGCGACACGAAAGATCTGGCCAAGCGCCTGCTCGCCCGCTTCGGCTCATTCTCCGAGGTGATCAACGCGCCTGAGGCCCGGCTGAAGGAACTGAAGGGCGTCGGCGAGAGCGTCATCACCGAGCTGAAGCTGGTGCGCGCGGCGGCTGTCCGCCTGATGCGCAAGGAGGTCGACGGAAGGCCGGCCTTCGCCTCGACGCCCGCCGTCATCGACTATCTGCGCGTCGTGCAGGCGTTCGAGGATCGCGAACAGTTCCGTATCCTCTTCCTGGACCGGCGCAATCATCTGATTGCCGACGAGGTGCAAGACCGCGGCACGATCGATCACACGCCCGTCTATGTGCGCGAAGTGGTGAAGCGCGCGCTTGAGCTTTCCGCCACCGCCGTGATCCTCGTGCACAATCACCCATCGGGCGATCCGCAGCCCTCCCGCGCCGATATCGACATGACCAAGCGGATCGTCGACGCGGCGCGTCCGCTCGGCGTGACGGTGCTGGACCACATCATCGTCGGCCGCCTGGGTCACGCCAGCTTCAAGCAGCTGAGATTGCTGTAATTTTGACTTGGACCATATAATGGTCTAAAATTATCGCGCAGTCATGATCAGCCGAGGGTGCCATGGAAATTTCTGTGACCGACGCCAAGTCGACTCTAACAGAGCTCATTCGCAAGGCCGAACAGGGTGAGGAAGTCATCCTCACGCGTCATGGCAAGCCCGTTGCCCGCATCGAGCGCGTCGTGCCTTCGTTGAGCTATGAGGAACGCAAGTCGCGGTTGGATGCGATTATTGAATCGGCGAGAGCCAAGGTAACGTCTCCAGGACCGAGCGCAGCCCGTAGCCAAGACTTCCTCTATGACGAGTTCGGCCTCCCCAAATGATTGTCGTCGATACCTCGGCGTTGATTGCTGTCTTGCTGCAAGAGAAGGGTGCCAAGGCGTGTCACGCGATCCTGCTGGAGAACGAGATCGTAATTTCGGCGGCGACGCTCACCGAAGCGTTGATTGTCGCGCAATGCCGAAATAGGGCGCAAGAATTGACGCGGATGGTCGATGATCTGACGTTCGAGATCGTTCCGCTGACGGCTCCTGCCAGCTACCGCGCCGCGCGTGCATACGCACGCTGGGGCAAGGGAAACCATCCGGCAAATCTCAACTATGGGGATTGCTTCGCATATGAGCTGGCGATCGACCGCGCGTGCCCCCTGCTCTTCATCGGCAAGGATTTCGCAAAGACCGACGTGAAGAGCGCGCTCTAGGCCTACTCGTGTCTGTCCATCGCGGAGTGCGTGCGCGTGTCGCGCATGAAGGCGTAGACGATCAGAGAAATGAAGATGCAGCCTGAGACATACCAGTAGAACCAGCTCTCCACGCCCTGGCTCTTCAGCCAGAGCGCCACGTATTCCGCCGAGCCGCCGAACAGCGCGACCGTCACGGCGTACGGCAGGCCCACGCCAAGCGCGCGGATGTTGGTGGGAAACAGCTCCGCCTTCACGATCGCGTTGATGGCCGTGTAGCCGCTGACGATCACCAGTGCCGTCATGATGAGGAAGAACGCGCTCCAGGCATCATGCGTGCCCTTGAGGTTCTCCAGCGCCGTCAGCAGCGGCACCGTGCACAGCGTGCCCAGAATGCCGAAGGCTAGCAGCAGGGGGCGCCGGCCGATGCGGTCCGACAGCGCCCCAACCACCGGCTGCAGGCACATGTAGCAGAACAGCGCCGACGCCGTGACGACGGCTGACACGTCCTTGCTCAGCCCCACCGAGTTGACCAGGAATTTATGCATGTAGGTCGTGTAGGTGTAGAACGCGACCGTGCCGCCGAGCGTCAGACCGACGACGATGGCGACCTCACGCGGGTGCTGCATGAGTGTCTTCAGCGATCCTTGCTTGACGCCGCGTGCCTCGGCCTCGCGGAAGGCTTCCGTTTCATGCATGTCGCGCCGCATGAAGAAGGCGATGACGGCGAGCAGCGCGCCGATTGCGAACGGGATGCGCCAGCCCCATGCCACAAGCTCTTCGCTGGTCAGCACCAGCTTCTGCAGCACCAGTAGTACGAGCAGGGCGCAAAGGTGTCCGCCGATCAGCGTCACGTACTGGAAGCTTGAATAGAAACCCCGCCGTTCCGGCGTCGCCATCTCCGACAGGTAGGTGGCGCTGGTGCCGTACTCGCCGCCAAGGCTCAGGCCTTGCAGCAGCCGCGCGACGAGGAGGATGATGGTCGCCAGGATTCCAACGTCACCATACGTCGGCGCCACGGCGATCATCAGCGACCCGAAGCACATCAGCAGCACCGATGCGGTTAGCGCCGCCCGGCGCCCGTGGCGGTCCGCGAAGCGACCGAACAGCCAGCCGCCAACCGGCCGCATGAGAAATCCCACGGCGAAGATGCCGGCGGCCTGCAGCAATTGCGCCGTCTGGTCGCCCGCGGGAAAGAAGCTGTCCTTGAAGTAGAGCGCGAACGCCGCGTAGACGTAGAAGTCGTACCACTCGACGAGGTTGCCGGACGAGCCGACGAGAATCGCCTTGACCCGCTGGCCGGTGCTAAGCGCGCGCCCGCTTGCTGCATCCACGCCCATTTCCTCACCAACTTATTATTATCGCTTAGGTATTTGTGACCCTCGTTCTTTCCGGCAGCTATGTCTATATGAGGGTACGAAAAATCCAGCTGCCAATGCCTTCTTGAGGGCTCCATGTCTCAACCACGTCACTCCAAGGTCATCATCCTCGGCTCCGGCCCGGCCGGCTACACCGCCGCCGTTTACGCCGCCCGCGCGATGCTGAAGCCATTGCTGATCCAGGGCAGCCAGCCCGGCGGCCAGCTCACCATCACCACCGATGTCGAGAACTACCCCGGCTTTGCCGACGCGATCCAGGGCCCCTGGCTGATGGAGCAGATGCAGGCGCAGGCGGAGCATGTCGGCACCGAGATCGTGATGGATCACATCAACAAGGTCGACATGAAGCGGCGTCCGTTCGTGCTCGAAGGCGACAGCGGCGATGTCTACACGTGCGACGTGCTCATCATCTGCACCGGTGCGCAGGCGCGCTGGCTCGGTCTGCCGTCGGAGCACACCTTCCAGGGCCATGGCGTCTCCGCGTGCGCCACGTGCGACGGCTTCTTCTACAAGGGCAAGGAAGTGATCGTCGTCGGCGGCGGAAACACCGCGGTCGAGGAAGCGATCTTCCTTACCAACTTCGCCAAGCGCGTCACGGTCGTCCATCGGCGGGATAGCTTCCGCGCGGAACGCATCATGCAGGAGCGGTTGTTCAAGAATCCGAAGATCGAAGTGGTGTGGGATCACGCGGTCGAAGAGATCGTCGGCAACGCCGCGCCGAAGAGCGTCACGGCCGTGCGCCTGAAGAACGTCAAGACGGGCAAGGTCACCGAACGGGCCGCCGACGGCGTCTTCGTCGCGATCGGTCATGCGCCGGCGACGGAACTGTTCAAGGGCCAGCTCGACATGACACCCGGCGGATACCTGATCACCGCTCCGGACTCCACCGCGACGTCGATCGAGGGCGTCTACGCTGCCGGCGACGTGAAAGACGAGGTGTTCCGTCAGGCTGTCACTGCCGCCGGCATGGGCTGCATGGCCGCGCTCGAGGCCGAGCGCTATCTGGCTGCGCGTGAAAGTGCTGCGGAAGCCGCAGAGTGATTGATACGAAAGCAGGAGGCCCACATGACGTTCGACGAATTTACCGCCGAAATCGGTCTCCTTCTTTCACGAATGCAGAATGAGCCTGAGGACGCGCACGAGATCTATCAAACGCTGAAAGACCGTTTGAACGAGATGCGCGCCTACGGCATGCCACTGCCGCAGGACCTGCTCGATCTGGAACGGAAGCTCGAAGAGGACTTCCGCAGTGACGCGGGCGAAGCTGACGTCGCGGGAACCACTTGAGCCGTAAGCGCCCTATGCGGCGAATCACTTCGCTTGCAGCGCGCTTTGGTCATTTTGGCCATTCGCAGGTGCGAAGTGCTAACCGTTCATTTGTGCGTGTCGGAGGCTGCAGCCCAGCAAAAGCGCGTATCCAGGATTGTAGAAATCGTTTGCACCGCAACCCATCTTGACAGCCTGTCGCAGGACACTGAACCTCGCAATTGAGGTGCAGCGCTAGCCCGTCCTGGCTTGGGTATGAGCGCCTCAGACAGGGGAGACCACAATGACGGTTGAATCACTTCTGATTTGGGTTCTGATCGGTGCGGTTGCCGGCTGGCTGGCTGGTCAGATCATCTCCGGCTACGGCTTCGGCTTGGTTGGAAACATCATCGTCGGCATTCTGGGCGCCATCTTTGGCGGTTGGCTGCTCGGAGGGTATCTCAGCGTCACGGACAACGGCATTGTGAACGCCATTATCACCGCGACCGTCGGTGCCATCATTTTGCTGTTCCTCATCGGTCTTATCCGACGAGCCACCTAGCAGAGCTTCAAGCTCTGGCCATTAGAACCCCCGGCTGCGCGATGCGGGTCGGGGGTTTTCTTATGTCCGAGAACGGTGCAAACCCTGCTGCTCCACCGATCCCTGGACTTGCCTCATGCGCCGCCGCTTCCTGTTGATCCACAATCCCATCGCCGGGCTAGACGGCCGCCGGCTGGTGCATGACGTGACGTCGGGCCTCACCCAGCTTGGTGCCGCCGTTACGACTCACACGGGCGGGCTGCCCGATCTGCCCGATTTTCTGCGCACGCATGCCTCTGGCGCAGACGCCGTCATCGCGGCGGGCGGAGACGGCACCATTCGCGCCCTTGCCGCGGCGTTGCATCCCTACGGCCTGCCCCTCGGCGTCATTCCGATGGGCACCGGCAACGTGTTGGCGCACGAGGTCGGACTGCCGCGCTCCGCGGTGGGGCTGGTCGACGTGCTGCTGCGCGGTCCGGCGCGAACGTTCGCCGGCGCCTACGCCAACGACGAACCGTTCTTCCTGATGGCCGGCGTGGGTTTCGACGGCGAAGTGATCCGTCGTCTCGACACACCGCTGAAACGCCGTATCGGCAAGGCGGCGTACGTCTCGCCGGTGCTGCGGACGCTGCGCCAGCCGCTGCAGCCGCTGCAGATCACGATCGACGGCCAGAAGCGCGAGGCCCAATGGCTCGTCGTGGCCAACGCGCGCCGCTACGGTGGTGCTTTCGTGATCGCGCGCGAAGCCGGCTTGGAACGCGAGGGTTTGATCGCTGTCGTTGCGACGTCGTCGTCGCGGATTGGCCTGCTGCGTCAACTGCTGTCCCTCGGCCTGGGCAGCTTTCATCGCACGAGCGGCGTCGAAATGATCCCGTGCACCAGCGTCGACGTTGCAAGCGCCGGCAACGTCGCGAGCCAGATCGACGGAGACCCGTTCACCGCTACACCGGTCGCGATCCGGGCGGGCGGCATCTCAGTTTCGCTGATCGTGCCTGAAGCCTATGACGCACGGATCGCGGCGTTGGAACGAGAGACCGCCAACGCGCCCTAGTGCTGGCCCCAGACCTCGACGACCGGCACGCCGCTGCCCTTGCCCCAGACGATGCGGCCGCGATACGACGCAACGATCTGTTTGATCGGCTTGTTCGCATCAATGGTCCAAGGCCCTTCGACCTGGTCGGGATCCACGCGCGTACGCCGGTCGATCACCGTGTCCGGCCCGTCGTAGTACACGACGCGAAGTTCTTTCAGCGTGATCGACCGGTTGCGCACCTTCACGCGGATTTTCTTGAAGCCGCCTTCGTTGGCGCCGACCGGAATGACGTCCCTGTCGAAGCCGAACGCCTTGATCGAACTGACGCCGAACATCCCGGCCGACTGCGCCCCCAGCATCACCCAACCTTCGTTGAACTTGCGGCCTTCGCCCGAGGCAGCAAGCCAATCCGGCGCATATTGCCCTGAGACTTCCACGCGGGCCTGGCCCGAAAAATTCGGCCGCGAGCGATACAGCAGATGGATCTCGCGGATGAACTCGGTGGCCTTGACGTCGTACCACTGCGAACGCGCACCCTGTTTCACTTGAGCGTTCAGCACGATGTCGTCGCTGGTGCCGTCGTTGTAGACGACCTTCATGCTGTTCACGAACACGTCGTTCTTGAGCACGCGCAGCCGCAGCCGCGAGAACTTGCCGTTCTCGGAGCCGACGCGGATCGTGTCTTGATCCATGCCGAAGCCGACGTCGCGATACCCAAACATCACGTCGCCGCCCTTGCTTCGCTCGTCAGGCTTGGCGTCGCTGGGTTTTGTGCGTTCCGCCGCCTGGGGCGTCGCCGCCGCGGCGGCAGCCGGTTCGCCGTCGCGCCGTGCACGGCGGCCCTGATCGGTCTGCAGTGCCCAGACCTCGATGCGGACCGGACTGCCCGCACCCTGGTTGACCTGGTACGTCACATCCACCCGTTCGAGGAACCGGTCCGTCTCGCTGAGCCCGATGGGCTTGGACCGCTCCCCCTTGAGCAGGTGGATCAAGCGGTCCTCGTCATGGGCGGAGCCATCGCCAAAGATGACCTTAACCTTCGTTAAATCGACCGGCTGACGCTTCGCCTCGACGCGGATGCCCCTGAAGCTGCCCCGCGCTTCCGACACGTCGATGCTGTCGCTGCCTTTCGCCAGGTCGACGTCACGGGTGCCGACCAACACCCACCGATCCCGCGCCTGCGCCGTAGCCGCCATCGCGGACCACAGCAACAGAACGGTCACGAACAGACGACGCATGATCGGTACTCCCCCAGGTCTTCCAAGAACTTGCGCGTTCTTACTGGGAGAAGTTAGCGCACCTTTCGCCGCAACGGAACGTGCGGCGGCACGACGGGAGGATGCTCATGCGGCGAAGCAACATCGAAGCAATCGCTTCGGAAAAACATGCACTACAGGAAAATAAACACAGCATCTTTTAACGATGCGAGAAAGAAACACATAATTAATCTTGAGATTTGCTCGGTCTGAGCGCGTAATGATCTCGTGACCCGTGGTGCCGTCCCCCCTGTCCCCCCAGAGGCACCACGCTAAAGAGCCCGCGGCTTTCCCCCAGCCGCGGGCATTTATTTTTCGGGCTTGCTGCTCAAAGTGTCGTGGGTCTCCAGCCGGCAGCGCGCGCCTCCTGCTCACTGCAGAACCACCGCTCGCCCCGGTTCTCGCGAACGCGCACGCGCTCGTAGCTCGGCGCCCACGGCAACACATAGGTGCGAGACCCGCGCGCGACGCTGCCCTTGATCGGGCAGCCCTCCGGCGCGGCGCGCTTTGCTTCTTCCCACCGCTTGGCACGAAACTCCGCCGGACGTTCGACCTGTTCGCCTTGCCAGACGCCTGTGCGGGCCGACCGCGCCTCGCTCTCCGCAGAGCCATAGCGTGCGAAGAATCCCGTGCTCGCGAAGACATGTCCGCCGCGCACCAGTTCTGCAGCGATATCTTTTTCGCCGGCTGTACAGGTGGCGAGCCTGAAGCCGCTCTCGTCGGTGCCTGCGAGTTGGCACACGATCGCCTTTGGCCGGACGAGCCGGGACAGCGCGTCCCGCGCGGCGTCTCCGCAGCGCCAGCTGCGGTCGTTCGGGCCGACGCAGAGTTGATTGCGCTCCGGCGCCTCAATGCCCGCAAGCTTCACCGTCGTGCCAGATACCTTGACGAGGTCGCCTGAAACCGCGCTGCCGCGACCCTTCAGATCGGGCAGCCGCTGGACGTCGACTTTCGGTACGTCGTCGTCCGCCGGGCGTGACCTGCCGCCGTCGATTGCAGCAGTTTGGATGCCCGTCGTCGGTTGCGACCAGAACCAGTATGCACCGCCCGCGACGGCAATCAGCGCAGCAAGCGCGCCGGCAGCCGTTCCGGCTGACAAGCGGTTGAGCCCAGGCAACGATCCTAGAAAGCTTGCCGTGGCCAACAGGGGACGCGGCAGATCGCCGACGGCGGCGCGTGGTAGAAGCGTGAGCAAACCCGCCACGATCGCGATCGCGGCGGCAATCGCGACTTCGGAATCGAACCCGACATAGCCCCAGCGGAACAGTGCGCCCGCACCTGCCGCGATGGCGACGATGGTCAGCGGCAAGGAAATCGATGGCCGCAACAGGCCCTGTACCGCGGGCTCCAGCCGATCGAGTGCGTGCAGCTTGGCGCGCGCCAAGTGCGGGCTGGCGGCCGCGCCGACGCGATGAAATCCGGCAGCCGACGCCCGACCGAAGGCCGAGCCACCGGCCGCCAGCTTTTCGCGCGACACACGGGCCGCCGCGGCGGCACCCCGTCCGATGGCGCTGCCCGCGGCCATCGCCCCGCGGCCGGCTGCTGAGCCAAACGCGGCGCTGCCACGGCCCACGGCGCCGGCGGCTGCCTTGCCGGCCCGGCCGGCCGCTTCAAGGCCGGCTGCACCTGCCTCAGCCCCCTTATTCCCGGCCTGCTTGACGCCGAAGATCGCCGCTTGCTTGGCGTCTTCCACTTTCTGTCGCCGTTCGTTGCGCCGCACGAGAATCGTCGTTCGCACATACTCGCGCCACTCGAATTCGTCTGCGCGCTTGCGCCACCACCACCGCATCTTCCGTCGCCCGTCCGATTTTTGAGGTCTGCGACCGTGCACCGCGCCATGCGGCGAGTCGCATCGGTAGTTTTTGCCCTAAACATGGCAGCGCTTGGGCTTCTCTCCGAGATATGTGTGGCTTCCATCCCGGGGCGGCGGTGCGCTATGAGTCTTTCCAGTTTCGCCTGATTGCTTCGAACTCACCTGAAGGACCGAACCATGATCAGCCATTCCGCCCGTTTCGCCGCCGCCGCGATTGCGCTCGCGCTGGGCGCCATTGCCGCAGTGGCCGGTCCCGTGACGCTGTCCAAGGATCAGGGTCCGGCAAGCGCCTGCGATACGTTCGAGAAGAGTTCGGTCGCCTGGAACGCCTGCGTCACCCAGGCGAAAGCCGGGACGTCCAGCGCGGACCTATTCTACGCCGGCTACTGGCTCGCCCGCACCGGCAAGTATCAGGAGGCCCTCGGCTATCTGAGCCTGGCCGACGCCAACGATCCCCGCGTCGTCACCTACATCGGCTTTGCAACGCGCAAGCTGGGAGACGTGGACAAGGCACTGCCGTTCTATCAGCGCGCCCTGGAGCTCAACCCCAACTTCTCCGTCGCCCGCGCCTACATGGGCGAAGCCTATCTGCAGAAGAACGAGCCTGCGAAAGCCAAGGCAGAACTGGCCGAAATCGCCACCCGTTGCGGCACCGGCTGCGCCGAGTATCTCGACTTGGCGGGCCACATCGCCGATTTCGAACGCAAGGCGGGCTGATCCCGCCGTCAGGCGACTTTGCGGCGCGGTGGCGGGGCATCGATGAAGACCGCGCCCGTCGTCTTTTCGATCTCGTGGCGGGCCGCCGTCGCCAGATAATCCGACCGGTTCGTTCCTGCGATGCGGGCGGCCTCGTCCACGGCCGCGATGAGCGACGGTTCGAGCGTGACGTTCACGCGCCGCTTCTTGTCGGCGTAAAGCAGCGGCACGGCGAGCAGGAAACCGTGGCCGTCCGACAGATCGGCTTTGACCGCAGCGTCTTCCGACATTGCCTGCAACGAGCCGGGCGCAGGGATCGGCTTGCCGTCCTCGATCAGGTCTTCGATGTAGAGGCGTAGCGAAATCCGCGCGTTGTCGAGCGCCTGGTCCTGCGTTTCACCCGCAGCGAAACAACCCGGCAGATCCGGGAAATAGGCGCCGAACGAGCTGTCCTCGTCCTTGTGAATGACGACGAAATAGCTGCTCATCATTTCTGCTGACCAACCTGCTGTGAAACACAATAGTGGCCATAAACATACACACTCATCGATGTTTCAGCAAGACGGCACGCCCCCCCCCGACTACCGTAAACATCTTTTAGAGACCTAATAATAGTGCTAATAAAAGAACTGTTGGAGGGTCTTTAAATGGCACACCTTGTTTTGGCTGAAGTCGCGGCCAGCATTTCAGAACTGAAGAAAAATCCCATGGGCACCGTCGCGGCCGGGGAAGGCGCGGCGGTGGCGATCCTCAATCACAACGAGCCGGCGTTCTATTGCGTGCCGGCTCGCTTGTACGAGGCGATGATGGACCGGTTGGACGACATCGAACTCAACGCGATCGCTGATGCGCGCGCAGGAGAACCGGTCGTCAGGGTGAAGCTGGATGAGCTATGAGCTGGGCTTTCTCGCCCCAGCTCTGAAAGAGTGGCGCAAGCTCGACAGCAGCATTCGGGAGCAGTTCAAGCGCAAGCTCGCCGAGCGGCTCGAGGCGCCGCGTATCGCTGCCGACCGGCTCTCCGGCAATGGGGACCGCTACAAGATTAAACTGCGCAGCGTCGGGTACCGGCTCGTCTACGAGGTGCGCGATACGGAGGTGCTCGTCGTCGTCGTTGCCGTAGGGCGACGAGATCGCGGCTCCGTCTATAAGTCGGCCGAGAAACGATAGGCTACCGCAGCGCCCCTTGCGGGTTCCACAGACGGACGATGCCGTCAGCGCCCGCCGACGCGATGCGTTGGCCGTCGGGTGAGAACTGAACGGCCGCAACGCCGCCGCCGTTGCCGGTCAGCGTCCGCGCCGTTTTCCCGCGCCGCACGTCCCAGATGCGCACGAGGCCGTCTTCACCCGCCGATACCAGCCGATCGCCCGACGGTGCAAACGCCAGCGATGCGATCTTGCCCTTGTGGCCGTTGAGGCTGCGGTACATGCCGCGCGATGCCGTCGACCACAGGCGGATGCCGCCGTCCAGCCCGGCCGAAGCCAGCATGCGCCCGTTGGGAGAAAACGCGAGCGCCGTGACGAAGTCGCGATGCCCGCGATAGCGGCGCACCTGATCCATGCTGTCGAGATTCCACAGCTTCACCGTCTTGTCCGCGCCGCCCGTCGCCAGCATCGGCCCGTTTGCGGACGCGTAGAACGCGACGGCCTGCGCGGCGTTGTCATGCGCGTCGAGCACATGCACGGGCTGACCCGGATTGTCGGCATCCCACAGCGTCACCTTCCAGTCGTGGCTGGACGCGGCGATCCGGTTCGGACTGCCGGCGAACGTGACGGACCAAACCTCGGCATCGTTGCGTTTGAAGGCCGCGACCTTCTCCGCCTTGTCATAGTCCCACAGCACCACGGCGCCGTCCGCGTGGCCGGTGACAGCGCGCGAACCCGACAGTGCCAGCGACACCGCCGGTCCGTCGTCGAGTTCGATCGTGCGCACGAGCGCCGACGACGAGGCGTTCCAAACCTTCAGCGTGCCGTCCTTGCCGGCCGTCACCAGAACGCGGCCGTCGTCGGAATAGGCCAGCGCCGCGACACCGCCGGTGTGACCCTGGAACTGGCCCGCGAGAATCGGCTCGATGTCCTGCTGGCTCGAGGTCGTCGCCGCGCCACGGCTCTCGACGCGAGGCAGCTTGTCCTGCATGGCAACGGCACCGCTGGCGACGCCGACGCCAACGAGGAGCTTGAACAACAGCGGACGCCAACTGCGGCCCTTGCCGGGAACGCGGCGGGGCGGCGGAATAACCTTGGCTTTCGCTTTCGCGGAAGCCTTCGGCTTGCGATTGCGCGCCGGCGTCTTGGCCTTCACGCGCCGCGACAGCAGTGCGGGCAACTTCGGCAGCCTCGGCGGAGGCGGTGGCTCGTCCAGCTTCACGGTGGCGGCGAGCGCGGGTTTCGCACCGGCGCCGGGCTTCGCCCTGGACGGCGCAGCGGCTACGGCCTCGTCAGGCTTTTTCTTCAAGCCGTCGACGAAATCCAGCATGCCGCCCTGCGGCCCTGGCGCATCGGGAAGCGGCGGCTGATGCGCCGCCGTGACTACAGCAGTTTTCGCTGCGTTGCCTTGATCCGGGCGTTGCGCGCCGCGCCCGCGCGAGCGTTCCATCTGGCGCTGCAGCCAACTGGCCTTCGCCGGTTCGGGCGCGAGCAACTCGCCGCGCCAGGCGGCGATCGTCTGCGG
>JAKAXS010000329.1 GCA_021816505.1 Pseudomonadota bacterium | reverse complement strand
CTAGTGACGAGAATGCCAGCTCCGCTACCTCCTCGGCGTGTTCCTCCAGGAGGTCCGGGTGATTTACCAACGTCCGCAGCAGAAGCGCCTCCCGGTAAGGTGGTGCGGCACCCTCTCCGGCCACCAAACGGCTGCCTTTCAGGCTCGCACTGGCATTGGCCCGTTGTAGTGGCTGTCCCGCCTGATGCCGCATCTGTCCGCGCTTGGCACCCCCCGGCGGCGGCCATCGGCTGGCACCCTGTCCTGAACGACGCGCCGCATCTGCAAAGCCGCGCTGCGAGGCCTCTCCAGATCGGCCTCCCCACGCAGTCCACAACCGCCCGCGCAGGTCGCGCTCGTAATGCGCGCGCACGCCGGGATCGGCGATCTTGTCCGTCAGCTGGCGAACCTGCTGCTCCAGCCGCGCCCGGCGCTCCGGCGTCGACCAGTCTCCGGTCGCCCACTCGCGCTCGAACAGCACGTCCACCATCGGCCGCGATTTGGCGAACACGTGTTCGATCGCTTCCGGTCCCTGTTGCCGCACCAGATCGTCCGGATCGAGTCCGTCCGGCAGGAAGGCGAAGGACAGGCTCGTGCCCGGCTTCAGCAACGGCAGCGCCGTGTCGACCGCGCGATGCGCCGCCTTGCGGCCTGCGCCATCGCCGTCGAAACACAGGATCGGCTCCGGCACCATGCGCCACAGCAACTGCACCTGCGTCTCCGTCAGCGCCGTGCCGAGAGGCGCCACGGCCTCGTTGAAGCCTGCCTCCGCCAGCGCCACGACATCCATGTACCCCTCGACGACGATCACGCGGCCTTTTTGATGCGACGCCGATCGCGCCGCCGACGCGTTGTAGAGATTGTGCCCCTTATGAAAGAGCGGCGTCTCCGGCGAGTTGAGATACTTGGCGGGAGCCGCAGCATCGAGCGCCCGCCCGCCGAACGCGATGATGCGCCCTTTCAGATCCGCGATCGGAAACATCACACGATCGCGGAAGCGGTCATAAGGCTGCGGAATATCATCGCCGCCGATCAGCATGCCCGTCGTGATCATTTCCGGCACGCTGAAGCCTGCCTTCGACAGGTGTTCCTTCAGCGCCGATCGCGATCCCGGCGCATAGCCGAGCCGGAACGTCGCGCGCGTTTCCCGCCGCACGCCGCGCTTGTCGAGATACCGTCGCGCCTCTGCGCCGACACTCGCCGCAAGACAGTCCTCGAAGAACGCCGCGGCCGCCTCCAGCAAGCGATAGTGCCGCTGCCTTTCGTCTTCACGTGCCTCGTCGTGCTGCTCGCGCTTGGGCAACGGCAGCCCGGCGTCCTGCGCCAGCCGCTCGACCGCCTCGGGAAACGTCAGCCCGTCCACCTTCATCACGAAATCGAAGATGTTGCCGTGCTCGCCCGTCGCGAAGCAGTGGTAGAACCCCTTCTGGTCGTTCACCGTGAACGACGGCGTCTTCTCCGTCTTGAACGGCGACAGCCCGACCCACTCCCGCCCCTTCTTCTTCAACGCCACGCGCCGCCCGACCACCTGGCTCACCGGCAGCCGCGCACGTATCTCGTCGAGGAAGTGTGAGGGAAAGCGCATTTGCTCCCAGGAGTTGCCGTCACCCACCGAGGGATAGGTGATTCGCCTCCCGAGCGGTGCGACACCTCAGTTCTGACCCCGCAATCCACAGGGCGCCCACAAGCCATTTAGCGCTGCAGATCGCAGCACTTCAATCGGCTCAGTGATCGTATTGAAAGCCAGCGATCGCTAGCTGCAAACCCGCGCGTCGCCCTTGCCGGCGCATTCACTGCGCCGCGTGCGAAGGCCTTTGAGCAGCGTGGCCTTCTCCACGGTGGGGCCTGGCGAGTTCTTCTCGCGCTGAGGCACCTCGCGCGGGAACAGCAGCGCCTGAACCGGGAGATTGAAGTGAGCCTGCACGCTCTCGATCACGGTGATCACGCTGTGCAGTTGCGGCCCGTCCAGCCGATCGAAACCCTGGTCGAAATGCCCGATAGCCTTCAGCATGAAGGCGCCGCGGCTCATCGACGGACCCACGCTGGCGGGTACCGCGTTCCAATCCCGGCCCGTCCAGATGGCGCCGTCCGGCGCCACGGAAACGTGCTGGGCGATGGTGCGCAGGCCCCGTGTCGTCATATCGAGCTTCGCGAGGAGTTCGATCGAGTCCTGGCCCTGGTAGGCCGCGTGCCCCACTTCGGGCGTGTCATGCAGATCGATCCGCCAAATGTGCCGCGTCCACTGGAAGTCTTCGACTTCCTTGACGAACTCACGCGGCGTCAATGTACGATACTGTGACATTCTACCTTCGTACCAGAAAAACAGCTTGTCGTGAACCCGTGTCAAGACGCCGTAACGAGAATTTCAACAGCAAAGTCGCATGTGGATAAGACAGCAATGCGGCCGCGGCGAAACTAAATCGCTTTCCTCTGAGTACCCATCAAGCAAAGCCCGCAGGCGGCCGGGAAAAACTTCCCGCGCCGATGTCGCAATTCGAACCTCTACTTCAACAATTCCTTCACCAAGGCACTGGCTTTGCCGAAATCCATCGTGCCCGCGTACTTCTCTTTCAGTGCGGCCATGACTTTGCCCATGTCCTTGAGGCCGGCCGCACCGGTATCGGCGATCGTGCCCGCCACCGCCTGACGGGTCTCGGCGTCATCCATCTGCTTCGGCAGATACTCGTCGATCACCGCGATCTCGGCTTCCTCCTGCGCGGCAAGCTCCTCGCGCCCGTTCTTGCGGTAAACGTCGATCGACTCGCGCCGCTGCTTCAGCATCTTCTGCAGTACGGTCACGATCTCTGCGTCGCCCACCGGATCGGCGCCCGCGGCTTGCGCCAGATCGCGATCCTTGATCGCCGCCGTGACCAGGCGCAGCGTCGCCAGACGCGCCTTGTCTCCGGATTTCATCGCGGCTTTAACCGCGTCATTGATGCGCTGGCGCATGGGGGTCTCCTGGGTTGCGTGCCCGGATGGTTAAGCTGTCGCGTTTGCCGCGGCAAGAGCGGCTCCGGCCCCACCGCGCCGCATTGACCTCGGACGGGTCCTCCCCTAGGTTCCGGCCGACCCGAAATCATTGAAACAGCGCTGCTTTGCGACCTCCCCTTCGCCTGGAGGCTCCCCTTCGCCCGGAGCCCCCTTACCCGGAGACAGCGCGCACGCGAACCGACCGATAGCAACAAGGCCGCCATGACACAGCTTGCCCCGCCCGCGCCCTGGACAGAGACGCCGCTGACCGCCCGCCTCGTGCTGGACGACGGCACGGTGATCAGCGGTGTGGGCTTGGGCGCAACAGGATCGGCCGTCGGCGAAGTCTGCTTCAACACCGCCATCACCGGCTATCAGGAGATCCTGACGGACCCCTCATACGCCGGGCAGATCATCACGTTCACGTTTCCGCACATCGGCAATATCGGCACCAACAACGAGGATACGGAAAACTCGAACCTCGCCGCCCGGTCCGGTGTACGCGGAGCCGTACTGCGCGCCTCGATCACCGAGCCGTCGAACTACCGCGCCGCCGAGCATCTCGATCGCTGGCTGAAGGCGCGCGGCATCGTCGCCATCGCCGGTGTCGACACACGGGCACTCACGGCACGCATCCGCGACAAGGGAATGCCGAACGGCGTTATCGCGCACGAACCGTCTGCTACCTTCGACATCGAGAAGCTGAAGGCAGAGGCCAAGGCCTGGCCTGGCCTGCTCGGCCTCGACCTCGTACCGGACGTCACGAGTGGCCAGAGCTACACCTGGGATGAAACCCGCTGGATGTGGGGGAAAGGCTTCGGCCGGCAGGAGAACCCGGGCTTCCACGTCGTCGCCATCGATTACGGCCTCAAGCGCAACATTCTGCGCTGCCTGGCGTCCGCCGGCTGCAAGGTGACGGTGCTGCCCGCCACGGCAACCGCGCAGGACGTGATGGATCGCAAGCCTGATGGCGTATTCCTGTCCAATGGACCGGGCGATCCGGCGGCGACGGGCAAATATGCCGTGCCCGAAATCAAGAAGCTTGTCGAAACCGGCTTGCCGATGTTCGGCATCTGCCTCGGCCACCAGATGCTTGGGCTCGCTCTTGGTGCCACGACCGCGAAAATGCACCAGGGCCACCACGGTGCGAACCACCCCGTGAAAGACCACACAGATCGG
>JAKAXS010000328.1 GCA_021816505.1 Pseudomonadota bacterium | reverse complement strand
CCGGAGCGCATCGCGGATCTGCCGCTGTCGGTCCGGCCCGGTGTGCTGGCGCGGCTTGCCGACAAGTCGAGCACGCCGTTCAGCATCCTGTTCATCGGCCGTTTCGTGCCTGCAAAAGGGGTGCATGAGCTGATCGAGGCATGTCGGCTGTTGCGCGCCGAGGGAGCGCCGTCGTTCGAAGTCATCTTGGCCGGCAATGAGGCCTATTCGGACCCGGCCTATTTGGCGCGGCTGCGGACGCAGGTGGCCGCGGCAGGCGATGCGGTGCATCTGCGCGGTACGGTGGATGACGCGACGCTGGCCGGTCTGCTGCGCCGCGCCCATGTAATCGCGCTCCCGTCCTACCACGAAGGGTTTGGCAAGCCGGTGATCGAGGGGCTGGCGGCCGGCTGTATCCCAGTGGGCTATGCCAGCGCCGCCTTGCCGCATGCTGTCGCCGGCTTTGGCCGCCTGGTCGACCCCGGCGACGTGGCCGGACTGGCCCAGGCGCTGCGCGCGGTGCTCGACGCGCTGGCAGGGGGGGCGCCGCTGCCGCTCGACCGGGGGGAGACGCCGGTCGCGGTATTCGATACGCTGGCCGCCGAGTACGCGACCGGATTCGCGCCGCCGAAGATCGGTACCCAGATCGTGACCCGCCTGCGCGCGCTGGCGCCGCCATCGTCGCCCCCGCCCGACGCGGACGGACGGACGGTTGCGCCGCCTCGCCGACCGGCTGCCGTCCGACCTGCGCCAGCGGCTGATCCGGTTCGCCCGGCTGCAATGGCAGGCCGGGCTGGCGGTGGCGGATTTTTTCGGCTTTCTGGGGTACGGCCACGAAAGTAATTTTTGTGCACGCTTGCCCGCAAAATGAGGGTTTCACGGATACGTTCCAAGCCATCCGAGAATCTGACCTCCTGATGAGATTGCGGACAAACAATTTGCCGGACAAGAAAGCGGGCAAGTATTCTTGCCCCGTTCATGTCCGGCGTGCATCGCCTTTATCAACCAAAGACATAAAAAAGTTGAATTTCCGCTGATCGGCGGGCAGAATCGCTAGCGGTTTCGATCTCAGTGAGGTTGCTATGCCGGGCATGGGTTTCGATGCGTTGGCGCGGATCAAGACGGTCTCGGATATGACCGAAGCCTTCCGGAGCGAGGAGCGCTGCCGTCGTCTGCTTGAACAGATGGTTTGGCCGCGTGGCCGATTGTGCCCGGTTTGCGGCTATCGGGAATCGATGGCGCTGAGAGGGCGTGATTGTGGTGGGATCCGCCGCCCTGCTCTGTATCAATGCGCGAACCCGGACTGCCGGCACCAATTTACCGTGACGACGCGGACACCGCTGCATGCGACAAAACTTCCGCTGCGCATCTGACTGCCATGTGGCTGATCCTGCAGTCGGACAAGGGCATCTCCTCGATCCGTCTGGCCGAGATGCTGGGGGTCAGCCAGCCCACCGCCTGGCGGCTCGACCACGCGGTCTGGCTCATGCTGGCCGACGAGCACCAGTTCGGCGGTGTCGTTGAGACCGATGAATTCTACATCGGTGGCGCACCGCCGCAGGATCGCGATAGCCCGAAGCCCGGGCGCGGACGCAAGGGGCAGCCCCGGACGACGAAGCGCCTGGCCCTGTGTGTGGTCGAATGTCCACATGACATGTCTCCTGGCGCAGCGGCCGGCAGTGCCCGCGCCCGGTTGATCGAGGATCGATCAGCTCAGGCGATCGGCGGCGCTCTAGCGGAAAACCTCGATCTTGGCTCTCACCTGATGAGCGCTGAATGGGGTGTCTTCTCGTCGATCGGCGCGATTTTGTCCTGGGAATGGTCCATGTGAACAGCGCCGAAGGATTTTCCGATCGGGTTCGACGCACTGTCGTTGGAGTGTTTCATCACATCAGCCCGGCGCACGCCGATCTCTATTTCAACGAAATCGGCTTCCGATGGTCCCAGCAAACCGTCACAGGGCAAGCCATTCGGCATACCCGCAAGGGCCGGACCAAGGTCCAGACCCTATGGGACCGCATCCCGACTGCTTTGCAGCTCCCGGCCGCGTTCCGAGCCATCGTCGGTCGCCAATTGCGCCGAACTCGGCAAGGCGGCATCGTTGTCAAATGCCCAGTCACTGTCTTTGGTTGATAAAGGCACAGAAGGCTTTGTCGCAACAAAATATGATCTTGGACCGACTCTAAGGGAAAGAACGCAGATCGTGAACTTTTCAGCAAACTACGTGTACTGGCAGGATAATGGCCGTTACTGGGTAGACGAGTACCGGCGCCGCCAGCGGCAGCAGCCACGCTATAGTTTGCAGGAACTGGCCTTGACCGCGATCTTGGAAGCCAATTCGCCGGCGCGGGTGCTAGAATTCGGCTGTGGCGTCGGGCGCCATCTGTCCTACATATCGAAAATCGTTGGCATCGAGGCGCATGGCGCGGACCAGAGCCCGACCATGCTTGCGGGATTACAGCACTGGGTGGCGGACCCCGAAGTCATCGCCCGCACACGTCTGATCGAGCCGACCGGACCGCTGCCGTTCGCGGACGGATCGTTCGATCTCGTCTATACCGTCGAGGTGCTGCTGCACGTCGCACCGTCCGACATCGCCGGCCGGGTCGCCGAGATCGCGCGTGTTGCCCGCCGGGCGGTAATCCACATCGAACCACCCGCCGACTATACGCTCTCGGCGGAAGCGCATGACGGCTGCTGGTGGCATGACCTGATCGCGCTCTATGCCGGACTGGGCATCACCGCCCGCCGGATCGGTCGGCCGGTCGAAGCCCAAGAAGTCATCATCGCCGCGATCGACCCGTCTTATCGGCTGGCAGTTCCGGGGGCGGCGTTTTTCTGGCATATGCGCGACGTCGAATCCTGGCTCGATGCCGGAGCGGCCGCGACAAAGGAGGACACCAACAGACCAATGACCGCAAACAGCGATGCGCTGCCCGAACCAGCAACTAAGCAGGTCGGCAGCGCCGATTACTTTCCCAGTCAGCGCCAGGCGGAGCCGGTGAAAACCATCACCGACATCGACCGGCAATTTGGCGCTCCGTTCGGCCCCGTCCCCGCGTCATTTCGGGTGCTTCCGAAAAGCCTCGACCCATGCATTCCGCTGGCAAGCGACGAAGAGTTGCAATTCGCGTATGCGTGCCGGAAGTCGTTCCTGATTCAGGGCTATCAGGAACCTTATATGAACGACATCGTCCGGGCGTTCCGGCTGATCAAGGGGAAACAGACGTATCTGGAAGTCGGGACGTTCGATCGCGGCAATCTCGCATACGCTGCGCAACTGCTTGCCGATGATGCCATCCTGATCGGCGTCGACATACAGCAGGAAGACGCACACGACGAGTTGCTGCGCCGCTCGCTCAAGCCGAGGCAAACCTACATCAGTATAGTTGGCGACAGCCGTGCCGAGGAAACGGTTGAGCAGGTCAGGAACGCACTGGGATACGGCTATGTCCTCGACGCCGCCTTCATCGATGGGGGCCATACCGCCCACGCGGTGATGTGCGATTACGTGAACTACGGCGAAATCGTCCGCCCTGGCGGGCTGGTCCTGCTGCATGACAGTCTGTGGGAAGGATCGGGTGACTACAAGGGCTCCGCGGACGCCCTGTCGGAGATCGACCGGCTCGACCCGATATACCTCGTGGCCGGGGAAGGGCCGCCGCACAGGTTCATGCGGCCGATGTGGCGCGACGAGATTTGGGGCGTTGTCGGTATTCACCTGAGAAACTGACCCGTCTGCGCCAGCACCAATGCAGCCAAATCATCCTTGGAAAGCTTCGACAGGTCACCGCGACTCACGGAGTCGTAGAATCACGCGACCACCAACCTGTCAACAAATTCCATCAGCCGATCCCCGCCTCGCACACCCAACCCGCCGGTGGAGCTGAGCAGTTACAACGATTTAGCGTTTCGCTGTTGGATAGACAGATCGAAATTCTTGCCAGGAAAATTTTGCGACGTTAATGTTGCGGCTTCGACGGTCCTCCTAGGGTGATCGAACAAACTATAAAGCTGAAAGCAGAGCGGACTGTCTCATACGCTACGATGTCACACATTGTATTTATATCGTACGAAATCAATCCGGTTACACCAGGCGGCGTCGGAACATTCATTGCTTCCGTCACGTCCGCTCTGCTGCGCGACGGCCATC
>JAKAXS010000327.1 GCA_021816505.1 Pseudomonadota bacterium | reverse complement strand
CCGAACATCGGCGCTGCGCCAGATCGGACCGTCCACCGTGGACACCGTGCCTCTGGGTACGGACGAGGACGATGGCTTGGAGATTTCAGCGGAGGTGGAGGCGGCAGCCGCGGACTTTCTGGGGGGCAACCCTGAAATAATTGATGATCCCGCTTTCCGGTCGGCGCTGACCGCCGCGATTGACCAACTGCCAGATGACCAAAAGCAAGTCATCGGGCTGCTGCTGCAAGGATTTCAGATCGACTCAAAGGACAAAGATGTCATGACCATCGCACGCATCCTGCAGTGTGACGAGAGGACGGTTCGCAACCGGCGCGATCGTGCAGTCAATGCGCTTAGGGCCATTCTTCAAGAGGAGGATGCACAATGAATGCCGAACAACCAACGGATCGGAGCGAGGAGGAGGTTCTGCTTGCCTTTTCCGTCGAGCCGACACACGACCGAAAGACGTTGGAGCAATATCTGACGGACTACCCCGAACACGCGAAAGCGCTCATCGCCTGTTCGATTGAATTGATGGTGGATGCGACGCGCAGTGCCGAAACGGTGGCAACGTCGGAAAACGCGGTAGATCTGGCCTGGCAGCGGTTTCAGTCTGCCGTGAGCCAACCTGAAGAAGCGTCCGTCCCCAACCCGTTCGCCACGCTGAATCCAACCGCTTTCAAGTCGTTGGCCAGGCAACTCGGCATCAACAATTTGCTGCTGATACGCCTGCGTGATCGCGCCATCGTTGCGGCGACGATACCGCACCGTTTTGTTCAGAGGCTGGCGACCGAGCTGGGCGCCACGACAGATGCCGTCGTGGCGTATCTGCAAAGCCCCCCGGCAATGGTGTCAGGGCTCAGCTTCCGCTCGCCTGTGAAGCCCGCCGTGACCGAGCAGATCTCCTTTGAAAAGGCCATCGAGACTTCGCAGCTTACAGCTGACCAGCAGGAAGCCCTCAAGGCTCTGCGGGACTAGCCATGGATGCGACCGAAGCCGCGCGTCGAGAAGCAGAACGCATCCATCGAGCGGCGGTCGCGACAGGCAATGATCCCTGGAAGCTGCTCGACTTCGTCCGCCAGGAGGCAGCCCTGAGAGGGCTGGACGTGTATGCCCTGCCAGCAGGGGACTCCCAGCTGAAGGGCGGGCAAGCGGTTTTCGATAGCCAGGCCGGGATTATTCTCTACGCAGACACGGGGTCCGATTTTGACCGCGCCTTCCTCATAGCCCATGAACTCGGGCATATTGTCTTGGAGGGCGGGACGCTAGACATTGTGACAGTGCATGTTGAACCGGACCGCTCTGTGGAGGATACCCCGGTCGGCATCGAGAAAGTGCTCGACTACGGTGCGCGGGAGCGGCGGGAGGGCCGCATGGATCTCTTCGCTAGGGAATTTCGGCTGCCGCGCTCGATGGTCCGCCACCTCCATCTACACAACGGCTGTTCTTCAACGGACATTGCAGCGCGGCTTGGTGCGCCATCGCAGGTTGTTCAGCAGCAGCTTCTGGACGCGATGTTGCTGCCCGACGACTTGCTGGCCGAACCAGCCACGGAATCGGTTGTTGCATTGACCCCCGATCCGACGCAGATCGGGGCCGCAGAGCATCGCGATAGCGCCTTCCAACTGCAAGCGGGACCCGGCACGGGCAAGACGCGGACGCTCGTGCGTCGTATCGAGAGCCTGCTTGCCGAAGGTGTTGACCCCACAACCATCCTGGTTCTTACGTTCTCCAACAAGGCAGCCAATGAGCTGAGCGAGCGGCTTGCCGCAAGCAACCCGACGGCGGCTGCGGCGATGTGGATCGGTACGTTCCACGCCTTCGGCCTGGATATCGTTCGTCGCTTTCACGACAAGTTGGGGCTCCCGCCCGATCCGCGCCTGATTGACAAATCGGAAGCAATCGAGCTGCTTGAGGATGAGCTGCCCCGGCTGCCGCTTCGCCACTATCGAAATCTCTGGGACCCGGCGCTTGATCTCAGCGACATGCTCAATGCGATATCGCGAGCCAAAGACGAGGTTGTCGATGCCGCGGGATATCGCGCCCTGGCACAGGCCATGGCGGACAACCCCGGCCATGATGCGGAGGCCTTGATACGCGCTGAGAAATGCCTGGAGGTCGCGCTGCTTTTCGAGACTTATGAGCGGCTGATGGCGGCCAGACAGCTGATCGATTTCGGCGATCTGGTGGCGCACCCTGTGCGGCTGGTCGAGTCTGACAGCGAAGTGAGGATGGCGCTAACGGCGCGGCACCAGCATGTACTCGTCGACGAGTACCAAGACGTCAACCGCGCGTCCGTGCGATTGCTGAAGGCGATTGTGGGAGCGGGAAGAAATCTCTGGGTTGTGGGTGATGCACGCCAATCCATCTATCGGTTTCGTGGCGCGTCTGCCACCAACATGGCGCAGTTCTCTTCAGATTTCCCCGGCGCGCAAGTGCGCCAGCTCGGCATCAACTATCGCTCGGGTCAAGAAGTCATCGCGTTATTCACGGCCTTCTCGAGCACGATGAAAGCATCAAGAGGCGCGTTGCCCCTGCAATTGATGGCGGACCGCGGCACCTTGCATGCCCAGCCTGAATTCCGCGTGGCCAGATCAACCGACGACGAAATATCGGCGGTGGCCGCCGCAATCCAAGAACAGCGTGACGCGGGGGTTCCATATCGTAGGCAGTCGCTACTCTGTGCGTCCAATGCTCGCCTGAGTGAAATTGCCGAAGGCCTGGAGGCAAGGGGAATTCCGGTACTGCACCTGGGTAGCCTCTTTGAACGCCCGGAGATCAAGGATCTGCTGACTTTGCTGTCGATGCTGTCGGACCCCTATGCGGTCGGTCTGGTCAGGATAGCAACCCTGCCCTCGCACGAGATGCCGCTACAGGAAGTCATGCACATCATTGGACAGCTCCGGGAAAGCAACGCAGGCCCCCTCGACTGGCGGCAAGTGGGTGCGAAGCTGCCGAACCTTGCGACGGCAAGCCAGGCTGCACTGGCACGCGTCGCTGGCCTCTTTGCCGGCATGAATCGAACGGGCAACCCTTGGACCATTCTGGTGACGTGGGTGATCGACCGGTTGGGCATGGCCAAGGCCCTGTATTTGGCAGGCGATCCTCAAAGCCGAATGAAGGGGCTGGCGCTTTGGCAATTCCTGAACTTCTGCCGCCGCCAGCCGGGCGGAGCGGGGATTCCGAGCGTACGCCTGCTTGATCGGATTCGTCGTCTTCTTCTGCTTTCCGAGGATCGTAGTCTTCGGCAAATGCCAGGGGCGGCCGATGGGATCGACGCGGTACGCTTGATGACGATCCATGCCAGCAAAGGGCTTGAGTTCGACATCGTGCATATTCCAGGGATGGTGACGTCCGGGTTGCCGCGCAACAACATCGCACCGCGCTGTGTGCCGCCGGACGGTTTGATTCACGGCTCTCAGGGCGTGACCGGATTGGAGGCCATCAAAGCAGGGCACGATGAGGAAGAGGAGTGTCTCTTCTTCGTTGCACTTTCGCGCGCGCGCAATCGGCTATTTCTCTATGCGTCCTCGGTTCAGTCCGACGGCAAGACACGCAATCCTTCAAAATTCATTCCGGCAATTGATCGGCTACTGGTTCGTCCCGCCAGTCCGTCGCTGCTCAGTGGCGTGCTGCGGCATGAAACGGCCGTTGAGATTGCGTGGGAGGACCAGCCGGCTTGGGCCGAGAGCCAGGTCAATCTGTTTGAGAGGTGTCCGCGCCGGTTTCTGTATACGCACGTGCTCAGGCTCGGCGGTCGTCGCACGGAAACAGCCTTCATGAAGATGCACAACGTAGTCAGCGACGTGTTCGAGTGGCTCAAAACGGCTCACGAGACGACCACTCCGAGCCATGCCGAACTCGACACGCGTTTCGAGGAAACATGGCTGGCCAAGGGGGTTGTGGATCATGGCTATGCGGACGACTACCGGCTGATAGGTCGTCGCCTGGTTGACTACCTCGTCGAAATCCGAAACAACGGCATTCGCGTCCCGGTCGTGCCGCTCTCGCTGGGGTGGGCTGAGGGCAATATCTTCGTCAGGCCGGATAGCGTGGCCCGTGGCGACCGGGGACAGGTCGTGGTGGGGCGGGTCAAGACTGGCAAACCGCGATCGAATGCCTTTGACGACATCGAATACACCATAGATCGG
>JAKAXS010000326.1 GCA_021816505.1 Pseudomonadota bacterium | reverse complement strand
CGATCTAGGTGTTCTTCGCGACCAACATGATCAAGGTGCTGGAAGGCGGCTGGCTGCCGCTGACGCTCGCCGCCATCCTCGCGGTCATCATGGGCACGTGGGTTCGCGGCGCCGGCATCCTGTCGCGATACACGCGCAAGAACGAGGCGGAGCTGGATTGGCTCGTCCGCAAGCTTGAGGCGAAACCCCCGCACCGCGTCGCCGGCACGGCCGTCTTCTTTACCGCCGACCTCGACTTCGCGCCCACGTCCCTGATGCATAACCTGAAGCACAATCGCGTGCTGCACGAGCGCAACGTCATCCTGTCGATCCGAACGGAAGACACGCCGCGCGTCGCCCGGCACGAGCGGGTTACGGTCGACCGCGCCAACGACACGTTCATCAAGGTCGTCGCCCGCTACGGCTTCATGGAAACCCCGTCGATCCCGAAGATCCTCGAAGTGCTGAAACGCAAGGACCTGAACATCGACATCGGATCGACGTCGTTCTTCTTGTCGCGGCGCTCGCTGCGCGTGACGCCGAAGTCCGAGATGCCGCGTTGGCAGGAGCACTTGTTCATCAGGCTCGCGCGTTCGGCGCAGGACGCGACGACCTACTTCAAGATCCCGACCGACCGCGTCGTCGAAGTCGGCACGCAGGTCGCCGTGTAGCTCTGGCGATCAGCGCTTGATCGTGCAGCACCCTTGCATGAGGGAGTTGTCGCCGGAGAACATGATCTCGAACGCGTAGTCGAAATCAGACATGCCGTCGGTGCACCAATCCCGCTGCGAAACGACGGCCTGGAACGCGTTGCCCTTGTCGTCCTTCAGGCGATACAGGAACGGGATGCCCGGCCGCCCGTGGGCCACGATCGACCGTTCGACGGTCAGCTTCTTGCCGGCCTCGATTTCAGGATCGCTGTAGTCGGCCCCGTCACGGCCGAGAGAGACGGACCAGAAGGGTTCCGTCCCGCCGCATTGGAACGTGACAGCCTCCGGCTGCGCGTCCCCAAGCACGCCCTGGAGGTGTTTGGCGTTGACCCAGCCTGACGCGCTTTCGTACGTCACCTCGATCCAGCGCTGCCCGCCCACCTGCACGGAGCGCCCGGTGCCCGCCACGGTCTTTGCGTTTGCCGGGATTTTTCCGAGTTCCTTCCAGTCCGCTGGCTTGCCGCCGTCCACGGGTTGTTCGCGGATCGTCAAGGTATCGCCGGCGGCGACACCGGTGACCTCGTACATCTCATATGCTTGCGCGCTCGAAGATAATGCCGCGCTCAACGCGGCAGCCGCCAATAGCAATCGTCGCAAGTTCGCCCCCGCATCCTTCGCCGGTCCCGTCGACCTTAGCCGAGCATAGCGGGGGATGAGCGTCGCGCTCAATGCTTTGCGAACACCTCGGTCGTGCCGTCCTTCTTCACCAGCAGCACGTCGAAGGGCTCTTTGGTATCGCCGGCTTCCATGCCGGGCGAGCCGATCGGCATGTCCGGCACGGCCAAGCCGACGGCGTCCGGCTTTTCACTGAGCAACCGTTTGACGTCGTCGGCAGGCACATGGCCTTCGATGGCATAGCCCCCGATTTCGGCCGTGTGACACGAAGCCTGCGGTGCCGCGATGCCGAGCCGCACCTTCTGCCGCATCAGCTCGCCGTTGCTCACGTCTTGCGGCGCCAGCGAGAAGCCGGCCTGCTGCATGTGCGTCAGCCACTTCTCGCAGCAGGCGCACGTCGCGCTTTTGTAGACGACACCCGCCGTCTGCGCCGCAGCAGGTACGGCGCACAGCACGATCAGGAAAAACAGTGTTGGCAATAACCGCATCGGGCTCTCCATCGAGGCCCATAGTCTGCCACGAAAGGCGCGCCCGGTCGCCTTACAACGCCGTCATCACGGCTTTCCGCCGCGCCGGCTAATGCAATTTCAGCTCTGCGCCGACGAGCCGAAGCTCAGCCGGCCGGATCAGCCCGGTATGCGCCACCAGAACTTTGAAGAGCTTGCCTTCAAGTTCTCGTGACCAGAACTCGAGAAATCCTTGCAGCTTTGGGAAGCGCGGATGCTGATCGTAATCCTGCCAGATGTAGCTCTGCAGCAGCGCCGGATGATCCGGCAGGCGATACAGGATTTCCGCGGTCGTCAGGCTGTAACCCGACATCATTTCAGTGAACGAGCGATCGGCCATCACGGATCTCCAGGCTAAGCCAGACCCCGCACTACAAACCAATGATACCGAAGATTCGTTTCTTGAAAATCAAAATTATCGTCTGCTATCAGTTGCTTAGCAGCCATGATGTTAGATTGCTGACAATCTGCGCAAATTCAGCGGTCCATCTGTCCGTCGTCGCGCAGGTGGTTTAGCCGATGCTGCAGTCACGGCCGATCGGGAGCGACGCAGCGTTGCCTGTCATTGCTGCGGCGCTTCCAGCCGCGTGTTCGTTTGGGCCGTGCGGGCAAACTTCGTAAATACGCAATATCGCTGCTGATCCATTAGGCCTGCTCACGCGTTCTACAGACGAGGCCACTTAAATTCGCGGCATCAGACCCTAAGTAAAACGCGGACACGCCGAACGAAGTTCTCGGCTCGCAGGAGTAAATGGACATGATCAAAGAGTTTGCGATCGCAGGCGCGGTCGCAGCCGGACTATTGTTTAGTCCCGCTGCGATCTCTCCAGCCGATGCTCTGCCGGCGGCCAAGCCGTTAGGCTCGACATCTCAAATGGACAACCTTCATCTCGCACGCAAAGGCGGCGGTGGTGGCGGCATGCGCGGCTTTGGCGGGGGCGGCGGCCGATCCTTTGGAGGTGGCGGTGGCCGCTCCTTCGGTGGCGGCGGTGGCGGGATGCGCGCCTTTAGCGGCGGCGGTGGACGGTCGTTCGGCGGCAGCCGCTCGTTCAATCGCGGCTCGATGGGCGGCGGCGGACGATCGTTCAATCGCGGCCGGTCATTTGGTGACGGCGGCTTCCGTCCTGGCCGCAATTGGAACGGTGGCAAGCACGGCGGTCATCGTCACCGCCATCACCGGCGCTTCTACGGTGGCGGCTATGGCTACTATCCCTACTACGGCGCGGCCTATTACGGCGGCTACTACGGCGGCGGCGACTGCAGCTGGCTGCGTCGCAAGGCCATCCGCACAGGCAGCAGCTATTGGTGGAACCGTTACGAGCAGTGCATCTCCGACTATTGATCGCCACTGCAGAACTGAAAGAGAGCCGGCTTCGCGCCGGCTCTTTTTGTTTGAGCCGCCGACGACGCATGACATAACGCCATCATGACGCCGCCTGTCACAATCCGGCCTTTTCACTCTGTCGCTTCAGATCGAAGCGCGATCGCGGCCATCGACGCTGTCTTCTTCGCCTCCAGCAACACGAAGGTTTTTGCGGACGAAGCCGCGCGCGCAGCCTTTCGCGAACGCTGGCTCGGTCGCTATCTTCAGCACGTCCCAGCATCTTGCTTTGTGGCGCTGGACCAGGCGGGCCGTGCCGTCGGCTATATCTGCGGCAGCCTGCAAGATCCCGCGCTGGATCCGCTGTTCGCCGATCAGCCGCATTTGCAACTGTTCGCGCACGTCACACCGTCCTATCCGGCGCAACTTCACATCAATCTCGCCGAAGAGGCGCGCGGTCGCGGCATTGGCCGCGAACTGATCGAGGCTTTCGCGTCCCACGCCGCGGCAGCCGGCGCGCCAGGCATCCATGCCGTCTCTTCACGTGGCGCCCGGAACCTGCGCTTCTACGCCGCGAGCGGCTTTGCCGAGATCGCATCTGCGGCGATCGGCGACAAAGAGTTGGTATTCCTCGGCCGCAAGCTTGGCTAGGCTTCGCTCACGCCACACTGCAGGGACCTCAATGGCCGATACCAGAACCGCAAGCCGCGCGAACGGCCCGTCAGGTGCCTTGGCGCTCGAAATCGACGACGTGCACAAGTGGTACGGCGATTTCCAAGCACTCAAAGGCATCACGCTCGATGTGCGCCGGGGCGAGAAGATCGTGATCTGCGGCCCCTCGGGATCGGGAAAGTCCACGCTCATTCGCTGCGTCAACGGCCTGGAGAAATTCGACAGCGGACGCATCACCGTCGAAGGCGAGGTGCTGACATCCGATCTGCGCCAGTTGGCCAAAGTCCGCTCGAACGTCGGAATGGTGTTCCAGAGCTTCAATCTCTTCCCGCA
>JAKAXS010000325.1 GCA_021816505.1 Pseudomonadota bacterium | reverse complement strand
CACCGGTGTGAATTGCTGCGAGTCGAGCAGATGCTTCATGATGCGGAAGCGCTGCACGACAGGCACGCGCAGCTTCTGCGCGACTTCACGGATTGCCGCGAGATACAGCGGCCCGTTCGGCAGCTTGTCGAACTTGGGATAATACTGCTGATCGATCAGCAGGACGTCGATATGCGCCTTTTGCACGCGCTCGATTCCGGTTGCGAGCGTTTTCTTGAAAGCGTCGATCGCAACGCCGCGGATGGCGTCGTTGACGCCGGTTTGCCAGATGACAAGTTGCGGCTTCTTGGCGAGGACGTCTTTGTCGAGGCGGGCGACCATGTCGGTCGCAAGCTGGCCGTTGACGCCGGCGTTGATCACCTGGATTTTTTCCGCGGGCCAGATGACGGAGAGTTCCGCCTGAAGTCGCGAGGGATAGCTCTTGGCGGGGTTGCTCGCTCCCGCGCCGGCCGTGCTGGATGAGCCGAGCGCGACGATCTTCACCGGTTGGCTGTCGTGTACGGCGGCTGCGAACTTTGCCAGCGGCAAAGAAAGACGGGTCAATTCCTTGGGGACCGTACAGGCAGCGGACGCTGCTGTCGCCAACAGGACCGTAACGAGACCGCTTACGATGACTCCGCCCGTCGCGGCGCGGACGCTGCGCTTCGGCGCTGCTGCAGCTTGCGCTGAGAAAGATGCCATGCCGCCCAACCCAACGCTCCCATTCCCGCAATATTCACGAGCAGCTCGATGAAGCCGCTCGGGCCGAGTTCGGCCATCGCTATCCATCCCAAAAACGACAGCAATGTGCCAAGGGCGAATATTTCGAGAGAGTGCTTACCACAGGTTACGATGGACGCGGCCCAGGGCTGCTTCAGCCATGCTGAATTTGCAGGCACGAGCGACGCCACCAGGTAGGCTAGCGCAAGAATGTGAAGGTATCGCCAGACGGAAAGGTAATTCTTGCTCACCTGACCCACGAGGTCCGGCGGCAACAAGGGGTCATTGGGCAGCCACGTGATTGCGATCCACGGCGCGGCATTGAGAAAGGCGAATACGACGTAGGCGGCAGCCAGCACCAACAACTCACGCCGGACCTTGGTTGCATGCTGCTGCGATAGCACGGCCGCTGCCGCGCCGGTGGTGAACAGCAGCTGCCATGCCAGCGGATTGAAGTACCAGCCCTCGCCTTGCCGATTGGCCGGGAGGTTTATGCCGCTGGCGTTGGCGATTGCCCAAATGGCGAACGAGACGATGAGCGCCAGCGCCACGCTTTGGCGCAGCAACAGAAGCACGACCGGCAGCCACAGCATCAGCACCACGTAAAGCGGCAGTATGTTCATCTGATTAGGCTGGTAGACGAGCGCCAGGGCGCTCAGCAGGGAGCGGCCGGGGTCCGTGATGAGGTCGCGGAGAGCGACGTTGTCGACGTAGTCCGGCTTGTTGAAGTAGTGGGCGGCGGCGAACAGCAATGCAGCTGACGCGATGAAGACGCCGATATGCCAGACATATATTTCGCCGGCGCGGCGCATGGCCCGGCGGAATGAGGCCTCAAATCCGTCGCGGCTGAGCCCGTACGCAATCGCCGCCGAATAACCAGCGAGAAGCACGAAGACCTCGCTGGCATCGGAGAAGCCAAAGTTCTTCAGGGTGGCATGCGCCCAGCTGTTGTTGGGCACGTGATCGATGAAAATGAAAAGCAGCGCCAACCCGCGAAAGAAATCGATTCGCGCATCACGTTCGCGGTTGATGTCCGTTCCCATTGTTCCGATCCCGACTCGGTGCCACGCCGCTTACGCTAGCGTCGCCAGGCGAATATGAGAACGTCTGAGAGTGGCAAAAAGTTGCGCAACACGCTTCGTTGGCGTGCACAAGTTGGACCGGTGGAGCCTGTCGCAGAAGAACAAGAGTTTGCAGAGCGCCTTACTATTTCGCGTCCGGTTTTTCGCCGCGAAACCAATCGCGCAGCCAGGTCATGCCGGCGAGCAGAAAGACCGCAAGCGTTGCGGCAATCAGCACGGTCGGCCAGTGGCCGAGACCGCAGGCGATGCCGAGCGCGGCCGTGACCCAGACGGCCGCCGCGGTGGTGAGGCCTTCGACCTTCTGCTCCTGGGGAATGCGAAGGATTACACCGGCGCCGATGAAGCTGATGCCAGCCATCACGCCTTGGATGACACCCTGCACCACGCGGCTGAGCGCATCCGTGTTCTCCGCCATGCCGGGAACCTGGATCGTGGCGACGGTCACCGTCGCCGAGCCGAGCGCGACGAGCCCAAGCGTGCGCGCGCCGATGGGCGCCTGCGCGAGGTCGCGGTTGATGCCGAGAATGGCGCCCGCCACGGTCGCAGCCGAGAGACGCACAGCCGTGTCCGCGAGTTCCAGTTCCAAGCTGCTCTCCTCGTTCTAGTTGTCGTCCTCGTCGTCGATGGCGTCTTCGTCTTCTGCCGCTGCGGCCGAAGCCTCGAGCGCCGCCTGCATGAAGGACTGCAAATCCGAATACTCGTCATCAGACGACTGTGCGCACGCTTCGTCCAGCTCTTCTTCGGTGATGCCTTCCTGCGCGGCCTCTTCCCTGCAGGCCGTCGAAAGCCGCTCGGCCTCTGCGACATGGTCAGCGGCCGGGATTGCCGTGACGTTCTCTTCGGTCCAGCGCTCCAAAAATGATTGAGCCAGGTCGCTCATCGTCGTCTCCCTACAAGTGTCGTGGATGCCATATGTCGTTCGTCCAGACGCCTAATTCCTGGAGTTGTCGAAAAAATGCAAGGGGCAACGCGCACACGGGTTTGGGCGTTCCTATCGGATGGTTTTTGTCGACACGTGCGACCAACTGTCAGCTGTCTGTCAGACTTCTGCCAGTATGGTGGCGAGATCAGAGACACCGGCAAGGTGCGATCGAGGGCGCGCCGCATTGAGCGGACCAACCAAAAAATCCTAGGAGCAAGCACATGAAGAAATTGATTCTCGCCGCGGCATTCGCAGCATTCGCAGCCGTACCGGCTTTTGCCGACGACAAGCCGACGGACGCGGAAGCCGCCTCGATCAAGGAAGCGGTTGCAGCTTGGGGCTGCGAAGGCGGCTCGTACGAGAAGGAAACTGAAGGAACGGGCGTGTTCGAAGCCGAAGACGTCAAGTGCAAGGGCGGCCAGTACGACTTCCGCCTCGACAAGGATTTCAAGGTGTTCGTGATCACGAAGGACTAAGTCTTTCGCAATGATTGGCGGGCGGCGGTCCCGGCTTTGTCCGGTGCCGCCGTCTTGCTTCACTAGCTAGAAAATCAATGAGAGGTTCCGTGGCCAAGAAGCCCAAAGCGAAGAAGCGCGATATCGAAAAGCGCTACAGCACATCGCAGTTCGTCGCCAAGTTGAGGCGTTTCGCGGACTCGCTGGAGACGGGTGAAGCTTTCACGATCCAGATCGCCGGCGAACGCGTGCGCGTTCCCGCGCGCGCCATCTTCAACATCGAGCACGAGCGCTCGGGCGATGAAGAGGAAATCGAGTTCCAGATCAAGTGGAGCGCGGAAGAGTAGCAAGCTCATGCGGTTCAAACCGCATGGTAAGCGCGTACTTGCGCCGAGATACACCCGGGGTGGCGGAGGGAGTGGGATTCGAACCCACGAGACGGTTACCCGCCCACACGCGTTCCAGGCGTGCGCCTTCAACCACTCGGCCATCCCTCCAGACTCGCATTGCGAGCGCGGCGCACTATAACCAGATGAGCCCTTTGCGCAACTCGAACCGTCTGCGCCCAAATCGCGTCATCTGGAGCCTGAAGCCTTGGCCGTCTTTCGCTTTCTCGCCGCGGTGTTTCTGCTGGTCGCCGTCATCGCTCTCATCACCGATCTGACCGGCCCTCTGTCGGCCGGGCAGCCCTTCTCGGCCACGACGGTCGAGACCCAATGGACGGAGATGGCGCCTGCAACCTTGCAATCGACACGCGCTGCCGTCGTCAAGGCGACCGCTCCCTGGGTTTGGGATGACCTGATCTGGCCCGTGCTGTCCGTGCCGACGTTCCTGCTCTTCGGGGTTCTGGCTTTGTGGAGCGGCTACGCGGGACGGCGCCGGCACAAGGTGAACATTTTCGTCAATTGAGCAGTTGGTCCCCCGGCCGGGTGGCGTCGCGCATGCTGCTCTGGCTTTTCAGCGGGCGGCTTTGCCGGCGGGGGCGGTGTT
>JAKAXS010000324.1 GCA_021816505.1 Pseudomonadota bacterium | reverse complement strand
CGGCAAGGGCAGACCACTGCCCCGCAATCACACCGCGGTTCTCGCCGGATGGTTACACCGGAAACGCGTGGCTTTTGTAACAGCGCCATCGCTCGAGACCCTGTACTCAATGGACGGCGGCGTACATGACCCTTTCTTCGTTCGCTTCCAGCCCGGAGAATTCCTCGACGATCCTCCCCTGGCGCGCGACCAGCAAACGGTCCGACAGCAACAGAACTTCCGGCAGATAGGACGAAATCACCACCACCGCCTTGCCCTCGTCCGCAAGCCGGTTGATGATCTGATGGATTTCCGCTATCGCTCCCACGTCCACGCCACGGGTCGGCTCGTCGAAGATGATTAGGTCCGGGTCTTGCACCAGCGATTTCGCGATGACGACCTTCTGCTGATTGCCGCCGGACAGCTCGATGACGCGCATGTTGCGGCTGACGGCACGAATGTTCAGATACTTTATCCACTTAGCGCCAACGGCGTCGATCTCTCGCTTGCGCAGCCAGAACTTCGCCATTCCCGCCTTGGCAAGCTTGCTGACGAAGATGTTGTTGTTGATCGACATCGTCTCGAAGAAGCCTTCGGCCTTCCTGTCCTCGGTAATGTAGGCAATGCCGTCGCGAATGGCCGGAGCCGGCACGCGATAGCGCACCGGCCGCTCGCCGAGCAGCACCTTGCCGCCGTGCTTGTAGTTGCGCTTGATGACGCCGGAGACGACCTTGAGCGTCTCGGTGCGCCCGGACCCCACTAGGCCGAAGATGCCAGTGATCTGGCCGGCAAACACGGATAACGAATTGTTCTTGACCATGTTGCCGACGCGCAGGTTCTGCACGCTGGCGACCAGCGGCCCGGCCGGGCGGACCGATTGCTTCCGCGCACCGTACAGCTCGGTCGACAGATCGCGCCCCACCATGGCCTGGATGATCTTGTGACGGTCCATGTTGCGCGTGAGATCGGTCAGCACATGCTTGCCGTCGCGCAGCACGGTGATGCGGTCGGAGATGGCGAGTGCTTCCTCGAGCGCGTGCGAGATAAAGATGACGGAGACGCCGCGCTCCTTCAGCGTATGCACCAGATGGAAGAAATGCCGCTTCTCCTCCGGCGTCAGCGTTGCGGTCGGTTCGTCGAAGACGATGATGCGCGCCTTGAGCAGAACCGCGCGCGCGATCTCCACCATCTGCTTCTGCGCTGCCCCCAGCGACGCGACCATCGCGGTCGGTGCCACGGCGAAGCTAAGCGACTGCATGAACTGCTGCGCAGCAATATTGATCCCGCGCACGCGGTTGAAGAACTTCTCGCGGCCCAGGAACAGATTCTGCGCCACCGTCATCGACTGCACGAGGCTGGTTTCCTGGAACACCATCGCAATGCCCAGGTTGAGCGCCTCCGACGGCGTCTTGAGTTGCACCTCGCGCCCTTCCAGCAGTACCACGCCCGAGGTCGACGGCACCACGCCGGCAATGATCTTGGTCAGCGTCGACTTGCCGGCACCGTTCTCGCCCAGCAGCGCGTGGATCTCGCCGCGCAACAGCGTGAAGTCGATATTCTCGAGCGCCGGCGCGCGGCCGTAGACCTTGGTGACCCGGCGCAGCTCCAGGATGGCATTCATCGGGCGAGTCCCTCCCTCACCTGCGGCAGCGAGAGCTTCAAGATACGACCTGCGCCTTTCGAGATGACGAACAGATCCTCCCCTCGCTGCGCCACGGCGACGATGCCGTGATTCTGCCCTCCGACGCGACTGTGCAACCCATATTGCGGGATGAAGTCGGCGCCGAACCGGATCACCAACCCATAGGATCGCGGTGGTGCCCAGGGCTTGAGAATACCCATCTGCTTCACGCCGCCGCCCTGCAGCGGCTCCAGGAAGTCGTGGCCGGAACTCAGCGCCGGCGCGACCCAGTAGCGCGGATCGACGGTGCGCATCATCTCGCGCCGATAATCGTCCTCGCAGAGAACGAACTCAACCAACTGCGTGCGGCAGGCGAACAGCGAGAGCCAGAAGCCGCCGCCATCCGCCGGCGCAAAGCGGCCCGGATATCCCGGCAGGCCGCTGAACGCGGGCTTGCCCACCCCGCTGTCCACGATGTCGATGCGATGGCGCCAGCTCTCCGACACCAGGATACGCTCCTGGGGATCGGCAAACACCCCGAACGCATAGGACAGGCCGGCAGCCAGCGTGGTTGTCTGCTCCGACCCCGGTCGGTGCTGCAGCACCCGTCCCGACCGACCCTTCTCCAGCAGGTCGTGAGTCCACTGCTGATAGGGCCGTGTCGCGGAGCCGTCGGAGATCAGCAGCGTGCCGTCGGACGCGACATGCAGGGCATTGACCGACGTCAGCTTGCGCCCATCGCATTGCTCGATGAGCCGACGCTCGGCCAGCGGCCCGTCGATCGCGACGGCATTGCCGATCCCCACCGCCAGCGTCCCATCCGGAAACATCGCCAGCGCGGTCACGTCGCGGTCGTAGCGGGCGCGCTCAGTAAAGGTTCCGTCCGTGCCGACGTGGAAAACGCCGTCCCCGCATGCGGCGTAGAGGGCGCCATCGTCGCCCAGCGCGAGGTCTTCCAGGCCGGCACGCTCGGCGAAGACCGGCGCTTCTTCGATGATATTGTTCGGCTTCAGCGCGCCGTCCATGATCGGGATCGACAGCCGCTCATCGCGATCGCCGAAAATCGCCACCTTGATGCGCGAGGTCAGGTTACCCATGGTAGATCGCACTCGCCACGAAATTCGGATCGGCTCCCTCCAGCTTGTAGCGGCCGATGCGATTGTTGGAGATGCCGCCGATATAAAGATAGCCGCGATGCTCCCGGATCGAGGTAATCATTGGATGGTTCACGCCGCCAAGATCCCAGAGCGTGGCGAGGATTTCGCCTCGTTCGCTGAACTTGACGATGCAGCCGGTGTTGATGTTCGGATAGAGCCACTCGTCGCCGGGCAGCTGCTTCGACATGCGGCGGCGGAAGCCGGGCTTGCGCATGGCAAGATCGAAGGAGGGACTGCGCATGCCCAGCAGCGCCAGCCAATAATTGCCGTCCGAGGCACGGTTGATGTTGTCGGGATAGCCGGGCAGGCTGGCAATCACGGTTTCCACCTTGCCGCGCTTCGGGCCGTCGAACCAATAGCGCTTGATCGTGCAAGCCCAGCTTTCGGCGAACAGGATGGATTGCTTGTCCGAAGCCAGCGCGATGCCGTTCGGGAACACCAGGTTGCGCAGCACCGTGGTGGTTTCCCTGGTACGCGGGTCGTAGCAGATGATGCGGCCGTTGCCCCGCCCCTCCAGCGCATCGGTGGGCCATTCGTGCATCTCGTAACGGACAGTAGCTTCCGAGAAGAAAATCCGGCCGTCCGGCGCCATATCGAGATCGTCGGCTAGCTTCAGCCGGCTGTCGTCGATGATCGAGAACATCGAACGACTGGTCTCGTCGGTTACCTTCTCGACCACACGATCGCGCGTCACATTGTATAGCCCCATGCCACCCACGCATACGTACAGATTGCGCTGCGCATCGAACGCGAGGCCGAGCGGCTGGCCGCCGATATGCGCGTAGACCTCCATCCGTTTGTAGTCAGGGGCGAAGAATCGGATGATCTCGCCGTGGCGGCTGCCGCAATAAAGATTGTCATCGTCGTCGAGGATTACGTCCTCGGGCGATTCCACCACCCCGAGCCCGATCACCTCCACGCGCCGCAGCTTGTCGTTCAGCGCATAGGGCGAACCGGATTCGGCGGCCGTCGGCGGCGCCGGAGGCAGCGCGAGATAGCTGGGGCTGACATAGAATTCCTGGATCGCCTTGTGCCGGTTCTTGTACCAGCGGATGTCGATCGTCGCAGCCAGTAGCAGGATGCCCGCCAGGATTACCCGCGATGCTCCGGCCGGCACGGCCAAGCGCAGCAGGCCGTTGGTGACCAGGAATACGATCAGTGTGCCGAGAACGACCTTAGTAACGGAACCTTTGCCGCCACCAAGCCGAATGCCGCCCAGGATGGCCGCGGTCAGCACGATGATTTCCATGCCGCGCCCGGTATCAGCGCCCGGACTGCCGAGACGAGCTGCGTAGAACACTGCCGCGATGGCGGTGAAGACGCCTGACGCGCAATAGGATGCGGCAACAACACGGTTGACGCGCAAACCGAGATTGTACGGTACAATCTCGG
>JAKAXS010000323.1 GCA_021816505.1 Pseudomonadota bacterium | reverse complement strand
TGCTTCGGATCGCTGCCGCGGATGTCGACCACACGCATGGATGAGGCCGTGGCGGCCGGCGGGCGTTCGGCTGGCGGGGCTGAAGCCGGCGTCTCGACAACGGCCGCGGATTCCGCCGTGCCCATTTCGGCCTGCTTTCGGTTGAACGAGCGATAGGTCAGCGGGATCGAGCCGAGATAGATCAACGTCACGACGGTGAGGGTGCCGTAGGGATACGTCACCAGCAGCGCGACGAGCGCGACGGCTGCGACGAAGATCGGCAGCACCAGGTCGCGGCTGATCCGTTCGTGCAGCAGCTTGCCCGAGTACGTCGGCACCGAGGAGACCATCATGATGGCGATGAAGACGGTGTAGCCCAGCACGAGGTGCAGGAAGAACGTGTTCGAGCGGATTTCGTTGAAGCCGAGGTTGTCGAGATACGTCGGCAGCAGAACGGCGATCGCCGCTGCCGGTGTCGGCATTCCCGAAAAGTAGTTCGATTGCCATTTCGGTTTGTCGTCGTCGATCGCGACGTTGAAGCGGGCAAGCCGCAGGGCGGAGGCGAGCGCAAACAGCAGCACGCAAATCCAGCCGAGGCTTTTCAGGTCGCCCAGGCCCCACGTAAAGATCAAGATCGCGGGGGCGACGCCGAAGTTGACGAAGTCGGCTAAGCTGTCGAGTTCGGCACCGAAGCGCGATGACGCCTTGAGCAGCCGTGCGATACGGCCGTCCACGCCGTCCAGCAGTGCCGCGAAGACAATAGCGGCCAGCGCCAGTTCCCAGCGGCCTTCGATGGACATGCGGATCGAGGTGAGGCCGGCGCAGAGGCCGAGCAGCGTCACGAAATTCGGCACCATCACGCGTACCGGGATCTGCCGGTGCCGGAACATCGGTACCCGACGGCGGCGGCGCGTCTCGGCCTCAAGCTGCGGTACGATGGGATCCATGGCGTTGTCCTCGAGGCGGCGGACGTAAGCGACGCGCCGCGGTCATGCGCGAGGTATACGTCTGGCATCCGGGCCGAACAATGTCATTGCGGCCATCCTCCACAGTGCGCTTGCTGATGCAAGCTTACACGGTGGCGACCGGTGGCTCCGCGGGCGGTTCGGACGCGGGCGGTGTGGCCGTTGTTCGCTCGCCCTCGGCCCGTCTGCGTGGGCGGAACGCCTCGGCCAGCCGGCCGGCGAAGGCCTGCACGTCATCGAGCGATTTCAGCACGGCTTCGCCGCGCTTCAGGCGCCGGTCCAGCGCGGCCATCGTACGGGGATAGGCCGGATCGGCTTCGTCCAGCCACGTGCGGAGCAGGCTGGAATAGACCGAGGCGAGGCCGGCGACGCGCGCCGTGCCGAGGGGCCCATCGGTCGGAATGCCCGCTGCGTGCAGCATCCAGGCCTGAGATGCCATCGTGTTCTTGGCGACGGCCAGCCCCGTGCCGGGCGCGTCCGCAATGGAGCGAATGGCGGATTTGTAGGGTTCGAGCACTTCGAGGCGTGTCATCAGAACGTCAAACACGCGGTCACGTGCCGGCTGACCGGGATCGCGGCCTGGGGCCTTGGCCAGCACCGCGTCGTCCACCAGGCGAATGAACTTGGCGAGGATGGCGGGTTTGCCTTTGAAATCGTTGCGCAGGTCTGCCAGCGCGACGCCGGAGCGATCGGCGATGTCGCGCAGCGTCACGTCCTGCCAGGGGCGTTCGGCGGCGAGGTCCAAGGCGGCTTTGATAACGCGGCCGATGGCGTGGGTTTCATTGATCATGACGTCTCCTCCGCACTGATCGTGTGCAAATAGGGACTTTGCCGTCGAGATCAAAGAGGCAGGCCCGGCTGGGCGGCTACTTTGCCAGGGCGCGGCCACGCGCGGTGGCGGCGGCGACAGCCTTCGTCATCAAGGGACCGAGGCCCTCACGTCCCATCAGGACTTCGAGCGCGGCCGCTGTCGTACCGCCTGGTGACGTGACGTTCTCGCGGAGCGACGCGGGCGTTTGATCCGATTGCGCCATCAGCTCGGCAGCGCCCGTCACCGTCGCTCGGGCGAGGCGGCCGGCCATTTCGGCACTGAGGCCGGCTTCACGTCCCGCTGCCGCCAGGGATTCCGTCAGAAGGAACACATACGCCGGTCCGGAACCCGACACGGCCGTGACAGGGTCGATCAGCGCTTCATCGTCGACCCAGGCGACTTCGCCGACGGCGGACAACAGTGCGTCCGTCAGCTCGCGCTGATCGGCGGTGACGTGCGGATTGGCAACACAGACGGTGATGCCGCGGCCGATGGCGGCAGGCGTGTTAGGCATGCTGCGGACGATGGCCGTATTCGCCGGCAGGTGGCGCGCGAAACTTTCGATCGTCCGGCCGGCGGCGATCGACAGCACGAGCGTGTCTGGACCGGCCAGCTGTGCCAGCGGCGGAAAGACCTGATCCATCACCTGCGGTTTGACGGCGACAAGGATGACGGACGGCTGCTTCGGCAGCGTTTCGAGAAGAGCGCTGACGGCGATGCCCTTCTGCGCCAGCTCATCGGCCATCGCCGCTGTTGGCGCAGGGTCCTGCACGAACACCTGCGCCGGGTTCAGGCCGCGTTGCAGCAGTCCCGACAGCAGGGCGCTCCCCATCTTGCCGAGACCGGCAAGAACGAGCGGACCAGGAAGTGCGATTGTCGTCGTCATGGTGTGTCCCGGCGAATGGGCGGAGCCGCATTCGCGCGGAACCGCTAGGGTCAGGCCTGGCCTTCTGTCTGGAACATCGCGGACACGAGGGCCTCGCGGCTTTCCTTACCTGCCCAGACTACGAACTGGAAGGCTTGATAGTAGCGTTCGCAGGCTTCGAGCGCGGCCTTCAGCATGGCATCGCATTGCTGGGGCGTCGCCACGGCACCGTTCAACAGCAGGCCCTGGCGGTACATGATCAGGCCTTCCTGCGTCCACAGGTCGAAATGGCCGAGCCACAGCTGTTCGTTGATCTGGGCGATCAAGCGATACATCTCGTTCAGCCGATTGTCGGGCACGCGGAAGTCGAACGCGCAGGCGAGGTGAAGCGCTTCCAGGTCGTCGCGCCAATTGAGCGAGACGTGATAGTCGGTCCAACTGCCGGCAACGACAAGTGTCAGCTCTTCGTCGCTCGACCGGTCGGCCGGCCAATCGTGATCGACAGCCATTTGCTCGACGAGATCGATGGGATTTGCGACGCGTGTGTAGCCTGCTTCAGCAGTAGCCATTCTCTATCCTCAGTGCCGTCCAGCCTCGCCCGAGATATCTCGCGGCGCGGCGGCCTCATGATTGGGACGCGACGATTTGGGAAACGCGAACTCGCTGCTTTGTGCCGGTTGAACGACAAGGCCCCCGCCAAGCCAGCGTCTGAGGTGTGCCTCACGACCGCCAGCCGACATCAACCGAAGCAGCAATCTAACGAGGGGAACGAAAACAGAGCCGGGCACGAGTCGCAACGGGCCGGGCTTCTTGTCCACGGGCAATGTGCTCAAGCCGTTGGGGATTGGAGCAAAATCCCCGGCTTCGCGCGCGCGGATGTTGAAAAGCCGCGATCTTGGCGGTGCGTCACATTTCAGCACTCGCCAGACGCGCAATCGCGGCGAAGACGAATCTTAGACGGCTTTCGACGACAGTTGCGCTTCCAACGCGGCGAGGCGCGCTTCAAGGCGCTCGTTCTCGGCACGTGCCTTCTCGGCCATGGCCTTCACGACCTCGAACTCCTCGCGGCGCACGACGTCCATATCCTTCAGGATCTTCTCGCCCTGTGTCTTCATCAGGGTTTCGACCTCGCGCTTCATGCCCTGGGCTGCGCCGGCGGCGTCCGTCATCAGGCGGGCGACCTCATCGAGCAGGCGATTGGATGTCTGTGTCATTTCCGTTCCTTGTGTTTTCCGGACTATGGGCTCGGGCGCTGGCGTGTTCAAGACATCGGGGCGCATTTGGCGTGTTGACAGGCCCGGCTCCGTACCGACAACGTCGCCGCGGCTCAACGAGTTCAAGGCGATACGATGCTGACACTGGCGATTCCGTTCCCGAACTTCGATGCGGTGGCCGTATCGCTGGGGCCTCTGTTCGGCTACGGGCCGATCGACATAAAGTGGTACGGACTGGCCTATGTCGCGGGGCTGATCATCGGCTGGCTCTCTATCCGACGGATACCCTCGGCGCCGTCCCTAACGACCGGGTGCTCGCGCTGCTTTTC